>JAZQUQ010000331.1:0-3290 GCA_045631365.1 Eubacteriales bacterium
CCTACCGGTAACTTCGGAAACATCTTTGCTGCATACATTGCCCGTGAAATGGGTCTGCCCATTGCACACTTCATCTGTGCTTCCAACGCCAACAACGTTCTCACCGATTTCATCAACACCGGTGTGTATGACCGTACCCGTGAATTCTACAAGACCATGTCTCCCTCTATGGATATCCTCATTTCCAGCAACCTGGAGCGTCTCCTTTGCCGTATCGGCGGGGAAGCGGTAACCGCAGAGCTGATGACTGCCCTGAACACCGTTGGCAAGTACACAGCACCTGCTGAAGTAATGGACAAGATCCGTGGGGTATTCTCCGGCTACTGCATGAACGAGGAAGAAACAGCAGAAACTCTGAACCGTACCTTCCGTGAGAGAGGCTATCTTGCCGATCCTCACACCACCGTTGGTCTCGGTTGTGCGGAAAAGTACCGTGCAGAAACAGGAGATAAGACTCCCATTATCCTCGCTTCCACCGCAAGCCCCTACAAGTTCTCTGCGGACGTTTGCCGTTCTCTCGGCATGACCGTTGCGGATGAAAACGATATTGAGGGCATTCTGAACGCCCTTTCCGATGCTACAAAGACTGAAATTCCCGCACCTCTTCGTCGTACTCTGACCCTTCCCGTTCGCTTTACCGAGGTGGTGGATCCCGCCAAGATGGCAGAAATCCCCTTCCGTGACTGATGGCGATTTTTTCCATTGCGGATCTGCATTTGTCCCTTGCCGTAGACAAGCCCATGGATATTTTCGGGCATCGGTGGCAGGGGTATGCGGAGAAATTGGAGTCCCGATGGCGTGCCGTGGTGGGGGAAAACGATACTGTGGTAGTGCCGGGGGATATTTCGTGGGCGATGACCCTTCCCGAGGCGGAGGAGGACTTTCGTTTTATCGATTCTCTGCCGGGAAAAAAGCTGATCGGCAAGGGAAACCACGATTTCTGGTGGCATACCATGGCGAAGATGACCCGCTTTCTTGACGAAAAGGGACTCTCCAGCATTCGGTTCCTTTACAACAACGCCTATGCAGTGGAAGACAAGGTGATCTGCGGTACCCGTGGGTGGTATGTGGAGGAAAAGTTTCAGCAGAAGGCGAGAAACTCTCCCGACTATGCGAAAATCGTGGCGAGAGAGGCCATTCGGCTGGAAATCTGCTTGACCGAGGCTGAGGCGATTCAACGGGAGACGGGGGCGGATGAGATTTTATGCTATTTCCACTTTCCGCCCGTGTTCGGTGACTTTGTCTGCCGTGAGCTTGTGGACGTGATGAAGCAGCATGGGATTTCCCGCTGTTTCTACGGGCATATCCACGGAAAATATAATATTCCCGACAAATGTTCCTTTGAAGGGATCGATATGACCATCGTTTCTGCCGATTATCTCAATTTTATCCCGTTATTGGTGCGGTAATTCACAAAATATTCACCGTGATGTATTGACATTTTTCGAAAAAAAATGTACAATATAAAGAGCTATGTAAATAATACATTTTTAATTCAAATAGAGAGGTTTTTACCAATGAACGTAAAGTCCATCGAAACAATCGCTGTAAACCAGCAGAAGCTTACTTTTGAAGTAGACCGCGCTACCTTTGATGCTGCGATCAACAAGGTATTCAAGAAGGCTTCCAAGAATATCAACATCCCCGGCTTCCGTAAGGGCAAGGCTCCCCGTGCAATCGTAGAAAAGATGTACGGTAAGGAAGTATTCTACGAAGATGCTATCAACGAAATCATCCCCGATGCATATACTGAAGCAATGAAGGATTACGACAAGGTTGTTGTAAGCCGTCCCGAATTCGACGTTGAATCCATCGACGAAAACGGCATTGTTCTCACTGCTACTTTCTTCACAAAGCCTGAGGCTGAAATCGCTGATTACCTCGGCATCAACGTAACACGCACACTCGCTCCCGTTACCGACGAAGAAGTTGACGCTGAAATCACAAGAGTTCAGCAGAGAAACTCCAGAATGATCGAAGTTACCGATCGTGCTGCAGCAGACGGCGACATCTGCAACATCAACTTCGAAGGTTTTGTTGACGGAGTGGCATTCGACGGCGGCAAGGCAGAAGGTCACGAGCTGAAGCTCGGTTCCGGTCAGTTCATCCCCGGCTTCGAAGAACAGATCGTTGGCAAGAACATCGGTGAAGAATTCGACGTTAACGTTTCCTTCCCCGAAGATTACCATGCGGAAGAGCTGAAGGGCAAGCCCGCAGTATTCAAGTGCAAGCTGAACGGCATCAAGTTCAATGAGCTTCCCGCTCTGGACGACGATTTCGCTTGCGATGTTTCCGAATTCAACACATTTGCTGAATATAAGGCAGATGTTAAGGCTAAAATTGAAGAACAGCACACAAAGAGAGCAGATGCTGAAGTTGACGAACAGATCATGAACGCTGTTTGCGAAAAGCTCGTTTGCGAAATTCCCGAAGCGATGTTCGAAAACGAAACAGAAAACTTCGTTCGTGACTTCGACAACAAGCTCCGTATGCAGGGTCTCGACCTCGGTACCTACTTCAAGTACACCGGTCTCGATCTCGACGCAATGAGAAAGCAGATGCGTCCCGATGCTGAACGTCAGGTTAAGACAAGACTTGCTCTTGAAAAGATCGCAGCTCTCGAAAACATCGAAGTTTCCGATGAAGACGTTGAAGCTGAACTTACCAAGATCGCTGAAGCTTACAACATGGAAATCGACAAGGTTCGTGAACTGGTTGCTAAGGACGCGGTTGCTGAAGACATCAAGGTAAGAAAGGCTGTTGAGCTGATCAAGGAAAAGGCTGTCGTTACCGAAGCTGCACCCGCAGCTGACGCTGAATAATTCGGCTTAAAATAGGCATATTCAAGAACGCTTTTGATTAGGATATCATGCCTGTCGAAAGCGTTCCGTTTTTCCGTGGGGGAGGACGGTAAGAGTCTGTCCCCCGCAAAAAACTTTATACAATGGGTGTATATAAGTTTATATGGCTTCCACCCATATAAAAAGGTTTGGGAGAGGCTTGGAGAACCCTTTCCTCAAAAGGGTTCTCCAAAAAAGTATTTCATTGAATAAAACAAAAGGAGGCATACACAATGGCACTTGTACCAATGGTAGTAGAGCAGACGAGCAGAGGAGAGAGATCTTTTGATATTTACTCCCGTCTTTTGAACGACCGAATCATCTTCCTTACCGATGAGGTCAACGACGTTACATCCTCTCTGGTTGTAGCACAGCTTCTGTTCCTTGAAGCACAGGATCCCGACAAGGATATCAGCCTTAATATCAACAGCCCCGGCGGTTCCGTTACTG
>JAZQUQ010000332.1:0-12419 GCA_045631365.1 Eubacteriales bacterium
AAAGGGTGCGTTTCATGTGGTTGTTCCTTTCATATGATCAAAGTTGTAACTATTCCTATTATACAGAAAAAAGCGATTGCTGTCAAGGGAGGGAATGCCTCAAAATGCGGAGGAATTTGGGGCAGGATTGGGCATAAAACAAAACCGCCCGATGGCCTCGGACGGTTCTGGGGAGTTAATAAGGGAATTCCATATTTTCGATGTAGTAGAGGATGTATTCCATGTTTTCTTTGAGGCGGCGGATTCGTTCTTTTTCGAGATCGTTTGCCGCCTCCCATGCGTTGTTCAGCGCGGTCATCAGGCGGGCAGGAAAATCACCGTACTCGTCCTGCAGGTCGTAGTTATCGATAAAGCTTTCGATGTAGGTCTCAAGAGGGGTTGACCAAGGGATTTCCACGCGCATGGTGGGGGTGGAAACGTCGGATTCCTTACCCAGGTGCCAGCCGCCTTCAAGGAGAGCGTAATATTCCTGCATGTACTCGGATGCGTCCCCGTAGCACTTGTCGCAGAATTCCTTGATGAGGGCGTCTACGTCTTCGTAGGGGTTCCAAGCCAATTTTTCGTACAGCCAAAAGGTCAGTGCATTGGTTGCCCAGATGTTTCCGCGGCGATCTTCACCGTCATTGGAGCCCTCGGACATGACACCCATCCGACCGCTTTCTGCATAATACTGCATATCTGTCTGAATTCGGTCCCATGCAGGGCGGGAATAGCGGGTGGAGGCACTAAAGCAGCCGTAATAGTTGTAGAATACAACCTGATCGGTCTTTTTCTTCCATTCTTCAATCATCTTGTAGATGGTTTGATTTCGCACATTGGTGGTGTCGGTAATGGGGTCGGTCATATCCTCTTCAACCGGGCAGAATATTGCAACAACGTTGTCTTCCAGATCGCACTTGGGGGCTTGAATGGCAAAATCGTAGGCATAGGAAAGGAGAGTGACATCGGGGTATTTTTCTTTTACCTGACGGGCAATTTTATTGATGAAGGAAAAGAAAATCGTGGAAAGATACTCTTTCTCAGCGGGGGTGACGATTTGACCGGGGGCATATTCAAAATCTTCACGCTCATACAGCCATTTGAGATTATAGGTATCCGCAACACAAACACCCACGTATTTGAGCTTTACGGTGGGAGCGAATTCATCAAGCAAAGCGATCACACTTGCCGCAACGGTGTCGGCGGTGAGGTCGCTCAGATAGTTGACCTGAGGAGAAGTATCCGCTGTCATAGGCTGACCGTTTTCGTCGGTATTCCAGTATTCCGTAACGGTGGGATCATAAATGGGGCTGTTTTTCACCCACCATTTGATGTTTTCCGAGGTGAGGAAGGGAGTCAATCCAAGGTCGGAATAGGGTTTGTAGGTATACTGAAGCTCGGTATAGGGTGCTGTATAGGCGGTATTCAGCTTGTTTCGGGTGAACATGGTCTGTGTGATCATGTCTCCGGGTTCTTCGCCAACGCCGCCTGCCGTCCAACCGCGGACTTGGAAGGGGGATTTTTCACGATAATCGGATTTGGAAAGGGGAATGGTGGGCATTTCGTCGTAAATCAGTCCCACATCCTCATAGGCACGAACCCAAATGACACCAAGGTTCTCTTCGATAAAGTCGTAGACTCCGTTGAGGGCACCTTTGGTTGTGACTCCGAAGATATATACCTTGCCGCCTTGTGTACGGATGGCAAACCCGTCGTCCGCCCAATGTCTGCCGTCCGCTTCCTCAAGGGTGGTAAGCCACGCGATATCCTCGGGGAACAGCTCGGTAAGCTCGGGGAGCGAATCGGGAGTGCCGATGATGATGGAGAGGGTATCGGCGGCGGTTTCCGCTGCGGTTTCAAGCACAGCGCCGGACACCTTTTGAATGTGGTAGATCAGCTCCTCTGCCGCACGTTTTTCTAAATCGGAGGCAGAGGGCGAGAGGACGATTTTTGCCTTTGCTGCACCGTTTTCCGTGATGAAAGCAGAAGCAAGGGTGGTGTCGGGGGAGACGGTTTCGGATGCGTTGGTTTCGGCGGAGACGGTCTCGGCAACCGATGTATCGGTCACGGTTGTTTCCGTGATCTCACCTTTTCCGCAGGAAGCAAGGGTGGGAGCAAGGAGAAGGGCGGTAAGAATCAGCGCTAATGCTCGTTTCATAGGCTGGATACCTCTTTATGTTTTTTATTCCGCAAAATAGGTTTCGTAGCTGGTTTTGATGGGGAGAATCCGTGCTTTTGCCTCGTCATCGGCTGCCTCGTAGGCGCGGTTCAGAGTATCGACGATATCGTCTTCCAGATCGACCATGTAGACGAAGGTGTCGAAGTAGTATTCCTTCGTCAGCTTGAAGTTCCAGAGGTAGGCAGAGCCGTCACCTTCCTCCCAGCCCTGTCTGATCAGACGGTAGTATTCCTGCATGGGCTCGGATGCGTCCCCATATACCTTGTCGCAGAACTCAACGAGAAGGGCATCGATATCCTCATAGGGGTTCCACGCCAGCTTGGAGTAAAGCCAGTAGGTGAAGGTGTTCATGGTCCAGTTGGAGCTGTTGATGTCAAGAGAACCCTCGGACATGACACCCTCGATGCTGTTTTCCGCATACCACTGCATATCGGTCTGCATTCTGTCCCAGATGGGGCGCTCGTATTCGCTGGACGCAAAGAAGCAGCCGTAATAGTTGTAGATAACAACCTTGTCGGTTTTTTCAGACCAGCCCTTGAGACGGTCGAAATAAGTCTTGTTTTTTGTGCTGTTTTCGTCGCACAGGGGCTCGGTCATGTCTTCCAGAATGGGGGCAAAGATAATACGGATATTGTCCTCGAGCTCACACTCGGGAACTGCTTCAACCAGCCAGTATGCGTAGGTGTTCAACGTGACATCGGGGAATTCTGCCTTGATGGCACGGGCAATCTTGTTGATAAAGGTGAAGAACACGGTGGAAATGTAGTTGTCGTCCGAGGGTTCAACAAACTGACCGGGGGCGTATTCAAAGGGCTGCTGGCTGTAGGGGAGATTGGTGCAAAGGTTGTTGTCCTCCACCCCGACGGTCACATTGTCGGTGGGGGTTGCACGGAGATAGGCAAGAACGCCCTCGATGACGGTGTTCAGGGTCTTTTCACTCCAGAAGTTGATCTGGGCATACTTTGTAATATCGTTTGTCTGAGAGGGGTAAAGAGGATAAGGGTTTCCGTCCTTGTCCGTATTCCAGTATTCGGTGCATTCGGGATCGTAAATGGGACTGTTCAGAACCCAATGAACCAGATAGTGGTTGATCATAAGGGGAGTCATACCCACGGAATTCTGCTCTTCCCAAAAATTCTCGAGACCGATGCAGGTGTTGGAGGTATTCTCTTTGTTTCGGTTGTACATGACCTCGGTGGGACGGATCACAGCATCTCCGTTACGGCCGCCGGATACCCAACCTCTGACTCTCAGAGGGGACTTTTCACGGTAGTTGGTTTTTGCGACGGTGATTGTGGGCATTTCATCGTAAATGAGACCCATGTTCTCGTCTGCACGAATCCAGAGCACGCCCATGTTTTCCTCAATGAAATCGTGGACACCGTTGAGCACACCGCCGGCTGTGATTCCGAAAATGTAGAGCTTTCCTTCATGGGAACGGATGGCAAAGCCATCGTCGGCGTAGTTTGTGCTTCCCTCCTCAAGGGTCTTGAGCCATGCAATGTCCTCGGGGAACAGATCTGCAAGCTCGGGGAGGGAATCGGGAGTGCCGATATAGATGGGGAGGCTATCGGAGAGGGGAGAGGTCACGGTGGTGATCTCCGCGCCGGTGACTTTTTGGATGTGGAGGGTCAGCTCTTCTGCTGCATAGGATTCCAGCTGTGCGGCGGTTTCGGAAAGGACGATATGTGCCTTTGCGATGCCGTTTTCGGTGATAAGAGAGGTGTTGTAGGAGGGCGTCTGAACGGGTTCAGCTGCGGCGGTTTCGGTGGATACAGTTTCTGCAGCCTTTGTTTCGGCTGCGGTGGTTTCGGATGCAGTTGTTTCTTGGATTTCACCATTTCCGCAGGAAGCGAGGGTGGGGGCAAGGAGAAGGGCGGTGAGAATCAGTGATAAAAGTTTTTTCATAGGAAAGCCTTTCTTTGAATTGGCAATATTCAGCCATATTTATACATTATAATTATACAGGGAAGGAAAGTTTTTTGCAATGGCAAAAGTACACAAAAAAGATAGGATTTGCCGTGTTTTACTAAAAACACCGAACGTATCTATGAGGCAAACGATCGTTCGAAGGGACTTTCGTTCATTTTGCAGTGGTTGCATTTTCCTTGGGGGACGTCTCTATGGGGGATCTTCTGAATACAAAAAAGGGGCGGAAATACTTGTTTGCCAGGCATTTCCTACCCCTTTTCGGAAAATCAGGTATAAGTTTTCAGATTATTCGTTGGGAGCGTTTTCCTCACAACTGCATCCGCAGCTGCATTCGCATTCTTCGTTTTCGCAGCAGCACTCTTCGTCTTCACATCCGCAGCAGCATTCTTCCGCAGAGGGTTCTGCCGCTTTCTTCTCCAGCTTAGCGCCGCAGGTGGAGCAATAGATGCAGGTTTCTGCCAGCTCTGCACCGCAGTTGTCACAGTAAATCACCTTCTTCAGGCGGGCGATTTCTGCCTGATACTTGGAAATATTTGCCTTGATTTTGTCTGCCTGCATGATGTGTGCGGCGATATCGGAGGTGTAATCCTCTCCGCTTCTTTCCGCTGTATAGAAGAGACGACCGATTTCCTCATAGCATTCGTTGAGCTTGCTTTGTTCCAGCTTGATGTTCATGTTGAGCTTGGCAAGACCGGTGAGCTCGTTGGTTTTCTTGGATGCAGCGGAGGCAGCGTTGGTTACGTTCCGCTTGATTTCGTTAAAAACAGACATGTTGTATTTCTCCTTTGTTGGTTGATTGATCTTATATAAAAAGAGGGTTATTCTGATGTTTTGCTAAATTCATTATACTATTTTTTTACGAAAAAGTCAAACGAAAATAACGCCTATAATGTAAATATTCTCCCAAATCTGTATAAACAAAGGGGGGAGGCTCAATAATAAGAGGCGTGAAATTGAAAACAAGAGAGGTGGCAGGCTTGAACGAAAGCAAAGAGAATTATAAGCGATACGTGGAAGGACGGGCGAAAAAATCCCCGCTGTTTCGGGACTGTATCTGTGCGTTCTTGGTGGGCGGGGCGATCTGTGCTCTTGCTCAGGGACTGAAGCTGTGGTACGGGAAGATCGGGATGGAGGAGTCGGATACGGGGACCCTTGTGTCCTGCACGCTGATTTTTCTTACGGCACTTCTGACGGGGCTGGGGATTTTTGATCGGATTGCCAAATTTGGAGGGGCGGGAACCCTTGTTCCCATCACGGGCTTTGCCAATGCGGTGTCTTCCTGTGCCGTGGATTCCAAAACCGAGGGCTTTGTCCTTGGGGTGGGGGCGAAAATTTTCTCCATTGCGGGGCCTGTGATCCTTTACGGGGTATCCGCGGGGACGGTTTACGGTGTGATCTATTGGTGTTTTACAAATTTCGGGGCGTAGCCACATAAAGTAAATGAGGTATTTCTATGAAACAACAGCCTTTTCGACCGAAAAAAAGTGTTTATATTATCGGACAAGCCTCGGTGGTGGGGCAGCAGGAGCGAATGGGGCCTATCGGCTCCTCCTTCGACATTTCCGAAAAGGATGATTTCGGGATGGAATCGTGGGAGAAGGCGGAAGCGGAGATGCAGCGGCTTTCTCTCGGCTGTGCCATGTCCAAGGCAGGCTTGACGGAGAAGGATATGGACTGCATGCTGGCAGGGGATTTGATCAATCAATGCATTTCCTCCAATTTCGGTCTCTTGGACTATCGGATTCCTTACCTTGGGCTGTACGGTGCCTGCTCTACCTGTGCGGAGGGACTTCTCCTCGGTACCATGCTGTGCGGCGGAGACCTGGGGATTACCCGATGCGCGTCCGTGACCTCCTCCCATTACTGTTCTGCGGAGCGTCAGTTCCGTTTTCCCTTGGAATACGGCGGTCAGCGAACCCCTACGGCTCAATGGACGGTGACAGGATCCGGTGCGTTCCTTCTTTCCTCCGACGGGGGGGATATCTGCCGAAATTCGGGGGCGTTTATTCCCCAAATCACGGAGGTGATGCCCGGATGTGCGGTAGATCGGGGAATCAGCGACGTGAACAACATGGGGGCTGCCATGGCACCTTCTGCGGTGGATACGTTGAAGCGATATTTTGAATCGGGGCATTCTCCGGAGGAGTTTGACTGGATTGTCACGGGAGACCTCGGTCGGGAGGGAAGCGGGATTTTGGTGGATCTGCTGTATTCGGAAGGGTACGATATATCAAAAATCCACAAGGACTGCGGGAACATCATTTACAATGCGGAGGAGACGGACAAACACGCAGGCGGCTCGGGATGCGGGTGCAGTGCGGTTGTGATGGCGGCGAATATTCTGACCAATCTTGCGGAGGGGACGGTGAAGAACGTGCTTTTTCTCGGGACGGGGGCTTTGATGAACCCCATGAGCCTGAATCAGAAGCTGTCCATCCCCGGGATCGCGCATCTTGTGAGAATCCGCGGTGTGGATAAAGAGACGATTTATGAACGGGAGGGCTGAATGGAGATCTTTCTTGACTTTGTCAAAGCATTTGCGGTGGGGGGCGCGTTTTGTGTGATTGCACAGATTCTGATGGATCGGACCAAGCTGACTCCCGCAAGAATTCTTGTGGCGTATGTGGTGGCGGGGGTCTTCCTCGGGGCGATTGGATTATACAAGCCTTTGACGGATTTTGCGGGAGCGGGGGCAACAACCCCTCTCACGGGATTCGGGTACCTGATCTCTGAAGGGGTGCGGAAGGCGGTGGACGAAAAAGGACTTTTGGGGGCGTTGACAGGAGGATTGACTGCATCCTCCGGCGGGATTACCGCAGCTTTGTTTTTCGGTCTCCTTGCCGCGTTGATCTTTAAAAGCAAGCCCAAACCCTGATTTTTTTTGGAAAACGGACAAAACTATATACCTACCGTGATTGTATTGTTTGTGGTGCATAAATTGATTGCATTTTGTTTGTGCATATACAACAATAAATAGGGCGTTTGGGGTGGTAAAAAGGTCATAAGGGAGAACTCATTGAAAACCTATTGACATTGGGGGATTTTGGAGTATAATGTTGGTGTAAGGAAAAGAAATCCGAAAACAAAAGGGAAGCGGAACGGCAAAAAGCGGCAGTCGGAGCATTCCCGAAACGAACGGAACAATGCCTTACAACCATTAAATTGCCAAATCTTTACGGAGGTGTTACCATGATCTGCAACAGCAAATATCTTTACAAAATTGAGTTAATTACAGCAAATGACGTACTGGAATTCAACCGTATTGCAACAAAGTGCCCCGGAAACGTCACAATCGTCAACGGAAAGCACCGCCTGAATGCAAAGAGTTTTCTCGGACTTCACATTGCAAGAATGACTTGGAACGAAATCTATGTGGAAGCCGATTTCGACTGCTACTTCGATTTCAACAAGTTCATCAAGGTTGAGGATGATAGAGTGGAGATAATGTAAAGTCGAGTTGGAAGTGATCCGCCCCACTCATTCGTCCATGCCGCTTAATTGACTTGAATACAAGAAGGAAGGAAAGAAATTTTCTTCCTTTTTCTGTGCCTACTTGATTTGGGGAATTTAATATGCTATAATAAAAATACCGAGGATGTGTACGAAACGTGATAAGCATCTTATGGGAGAAGATTACTTATTTTGAAAGGGGTTTATGTTATGTTAAAAGTATTGGGTATTTTGGCAGGGTTGATCCTCATATTGCTGCTTGCCAATCTCAGAGTGGTACCGCAGGCAAATGAATTTGTTACGGAGTTTTTGGGAAAGTATAAGGCTACTTGGTCCGCGGGCCTGCATATCAAGATTCCTTTCTTTGAAAAGATTTCAAAAAAGGTTACGCTGAAGGAGCAGGTTCTGGACTCTCCTCCGCAGCCCGTTATTACCAAGGATAACGTTACCATGCAGATCGACACCGTGATTTACTATGCGGTGTACAATGCCAAGCTGTATGCATACGGTGCGGTGAATCCCATCTCGGCGCTTTCCAATCTGGCTGCAACAACGCTGCGTAACATCGTTGGTGAAATGGAATTGGACGGTACTCTTACCTCCCGTGACGTGATCAATGCGAAAATGACCGCCATTCTGGATGAAGCAACCGACAAATGGGGCATTAAGGTAAACCGCGTGGAGCTGAAGAATATCATTCCTCCCGCTGAAATTCAGAATGCCATGGAAAAGCAGATGAAGGCAGAACGCGACCGCCGTGAAACACTTCTTCAGGCGGAAGGACATAAAGCTGCCTCCATTACCCGTGCGGAAGGTGAAAAGCAGGCAATGATCCTTGCGGCAGAGGGTGAACGCGATGCCCGTATTGCCCGTGCGGAAGGTGAAGCGAAGGCGATTTTCCTCGCCAAGAAAGCGGAAGCGGACGGTCTTCGTGCGCTGAAGGAAGCAGGAGTGGATGCCGCGGTTCTCGAACTGAAGAAATATGAGGCGCTGGTTGCAATGGCGGACGGAAAGGCTTCCAAGATCATTGTTCCCACCAATGCGGTTGATATGACCAAGGCAAACGTGCTCTTCTCGGAAACCACAGGTCTCGGAGATGCAACGCAGGAAGCACCGGAACCTGAGGCACCTGCAGCACCTGAGGATCCCTGCTGCGATTGATCGGGATTGCATGAAACAGAAAAAGGAAGGAGTAAAAATCCTTCCTTTTTGTTTTTTCTCCCGAAAATGCTTGCATAATAAGGCGGGGTATGATACAATTAAGAAAATAAGGATTTTTTAAAGGAGACTTTTTTATTATGGAACCCGGCAGTCCGTGGTTGTTTGTGATACTGATCATTTTGGTGGCGCTTTCCTCTTTCTTTTCCGCATCGGAGACCGCCCTTACTTCCATCAGCAAGATCAAGCTTCTTGCTATGGTGGAGGAGAAGGTGAAGAATGCGGATAAAATTCAGAAGCTGACCGGCAATCCTGCGAAGATGCTGAGTACCATTCTGATCGGCAACAATATCGTGAATATCTGCGCGTCCTCTCTTGCGACCAGCATTGCTATTTTCTACAGCCCCAATGCGGGTGTGGGAATCGCAACCGTGGTTATGACCATTGTGGTCCTGATCTTCGGTGAGATTACCCCCAAAAGCTTTGCGGCACAGCACGCCGAAAAGCTGGCTCCCATGGTGGTTAACGTAATTCTTTTCCTTCAGTACGTGTTCACTCCCGCCATTGTGATTCTGAACGTGGTGACGGGGGCGCTCCTCAGGATGTTGGGGGTGGAAAAGGACGCGAAAGCTCCCACCGTAACGGAAGCGGAGCTGAAAACCATGGTCAACGTAAGCCAGGAGGAAGGGGTTCTCGAGGTGGAAGAACGCCGCATGATCAACAACGTATTCAACTTTGGGGATGCGTTGGCGAGTGACGTTATGACGCCCCGAATCCGAATCATTGCGCTGGATTTAGACTCTACCTATGAGGAAGTGATGCAGGTGTTCCGTGACGAGAAATTCTCCCGTCTGCCTGTTTACACGGAATCCATCGACAAAATTGTGGGTGTGCTTCATCTGAAGGATATCATCTTCATCGACCCGCGGGAGTTTTCCGTGGAGAAGCTCATGCGGAAGCCGTTTTACATCAGTCAGCAGACCGACGTTGCCAAGCTGTTTGAGCAGATGAAGGAAAAGAACAACCCCATTGCCATTGTTCTGGACGATTACGGCGGAACGGCGGGTCTTCTTACCTTTGAAGACTTGGTGGAGGAGATCGTCGGCAATATTTTTGACGAGTACGACGAGACCGTGGTGGATATTGAAGAAATCAGCGAAGACGAATTCGTGGTGGACGGTATGACCCACCTGGTGAAGATCAACGAGACCGCGGGAACCTCCCTGGAATCGGATACTATGGACTCCATCAGCGGCTACATAACGGAAAAGTTGGGCCGTTTCCCCGAAGCGGGAGAGATTGTGGAGGACGAAAATCTTTTGTTCACGGTGCTTGAAACGGATAAGACCCGAATCAGCAAGGTGAAGCTGACCATTCTTCCCGAAGCCGATGAAGTGGCGGAAGAGGAGGAAGAAGACTGATTGCCAAGGCTTCCACAAGCCCGATTCAGCCTTGTGTTCCCGATAAAAAAAGAATAGAACAAAAAAAAGAGGTGCCGCATTCGTATGTGCAGCACCTCTTTGGTGTTTATACTCCAAGATCGGGGAAATCCTTGTAACCGTCGGGGGGAGTGATCTCGACAGCTTCGCCGGGATTGTTGAAGTGGAGGCTCATGGAAGCCTGACAGTCTGTCTTTATACCGCTTACATCAATTGTCATGGTATAATCTACTTTGTAATCGGAATAGTATCCGCTTTCCAGTACGGTGACTTCCATGACAGCATCCTTAATGGCAATGTCGCCTGTTGCACCGCTTGCTTCACCCATTTCGCTTACCAGATCGGCGAATACTTCGTTGAATACTTCAGCGGGAATGGAAACGGTAACGGTACGGGAGCCGTCCTCGTTCTTTACGGGAACCACATCGGCGAGAAGATCATCGGGCAGGTCTTTCATCAGGTCTTCTACATCGCTTGTGAAATCGTACTCATCCATCATCTCCCCATAGTTGGTTTTGTACTTCTGTGCTTCGGTGTACTCGGTTTCCCCTGCAGAGATGTACATCCATCCGTCTTCTAAGTACACATCCATCTGAATGTTCTGTCCCAGCATGGTCATATCGTACTTTGCCGATACGGTGGGTGTTTCCGGATGGTTTTTCACCTTCATATCTACAGTCACGGGAATCTCCATGGACATACCGAGCACGTTCATATTGATTTTCATCTCCATAACAGCGGAGTATGTTTCCAGCGCAGCGGTTTTCTTCGATGCGTTCTCCAAAAGCTCTGTAGCAGTAGGTTCACGCTGACAGGAGGTCAAGAGGATACCCATGAAGGAAAGGCAGATGGCGAGAAAAAGTGTAAAAAGTCGTTTTTTCATAAAGGTCTCCTTGATAAATGATTGAAATCCAACAGGACTTCTGTTTGAATTGTATCACGTTTTGGCGAATTTGTCAAGATGGTTGGGCGAATTGCTGAAAACGAACAAAAATTTTGAATATCCGTCTCACACAACGGAATCGTTCTTTTCTTTATGCAAAAAAATTATTTGCAGTTTTATTTGAATAATACTTCCATCCAAAAGGTTACTAACATAAAAAAGCATGAGATGAGCAGATTATTGTTAGGCGAACAAGCGAACAAAAACGATGACAGGAATGGTTGAAAAAATGAAACTGAAGAAAAGAATATTGCCCGTGCTTCTGACGGCGCTGGTGTTAATGATAAATCCTGCGGTTCAGACAATCGAGGCTGCCTCTCCCATGGAGATGAACGGTGGGGAAGAACGGCTTTTGTACCCAGGCGGGATGCCTTTTGGAGTAAAGTTTTACACGGACGGGCTGGTGATTGTGGGATTTACGGATGTCCCCTGTGACGGGGGGAATCGGAAGCCTGCGTATGAGGCGGGGCTTCGGGAAAACGACGTGATTACCAAGGTAAACGGCAGCGAGGTGAAGAATTCCACGGATTTTCTCGGGTACGTGACGGGGGAGCCGCTGGAAATCACCTATGAGCGTGGGGGGGAGGAAGGAAACGTGGTGTTCACCCCCGTGAAATCGGCGGAGGACGGCAGATACAAGACGGGGATGTGGATTCGCGATACCACGGCGGGGATCGGGACGGTGACTTATATTATACCCGAAACGGGCGAGTTCGGTGGGCTGGGACACGGAATCTGCGATCCTGCCACGGGGGAACCGGTGAATATGAGCCGCGGGACCGTTACCGATGTGGAGATCAGCGGGATCAGCAAGGGGATCAGCGGCACTCCGGGGGAGCTGAAGGGATTCTTCAAGGGAGAGAAGACGGGGGTGCTGCTCCGGAACACCAAATGCGGTGTGTACGGTGTGTTTGGGCGGATTCCCTTTGACAAGATTCCCCAACCCGCACTGCCCATCGGTGGAAAGGATGAGGTAACGGAGGGGCAGGCGTGGATCTGGTCTACCTTGGATGACAATTGTGTGGGAAGATACGAGATCAGGATTGTGGGGATTGATCGGGACTGCGGGGATTATCGGAATTTTCTGATTGAGGTGGTGGACGAGGAATTGATCGGCAAAACGGGGGGGATTGTACAGGGGATGTCTGGGTCGCCGATAGTACAAAACGGAAAGCTGGTGGGAGCTGTGACGCATGTGCTCATCAACGACCCCTGCCGCGGGTATGGGATTTTTATTGAGAATATGCTGGATGCAGCTGGGTAAATCAAAAGCCGGGGTGGTGAGCCTCGGCTTTTTGTGTGTTTGCTTAACCTTCAAATTTCTTTGCGAGAGCTTCTG
>JAZQUQ010000333.1:0-2462 GCA_045631365.1 Eubacteriales bacterium
CGGGCGGTCAGAAACAGCGCGTTGCCATCACCCGTGCCGTTCTCCGCAAGCCCGAGATCATCATTTTCGACGACAGTACATCCGCCCTTGACCTCAGCACGGAAGCAAAGCTCCGCCGTGCTTTGGGTGAGCACTTTGCCGATACCACGGTCATCATGATCGCCCAACGTATCGCCAGCGTTATGCACGCAGAAAAGATCGCGGTTATTGACAACGGAAAGATCGTAGCCTTCGACAACCATGATCATCTGATGCAGAACTGCGAAACATACCGAGATATCTATAACTCCCAGATGAAGAACGGAGGTGCCGCAAATGAATAACGATATGAAACGTCCTCCCAATATGCCCGGTGACGGAAAACGTCCTGTTCCACCCGCAGGCTTCGGTCCTGCCGGAAAGGGCGGCCCCGACGGTATGCCAAAAAAGGAAATGACCCCCGACCAGCTCCGACAGTTAAGTATGAAAAACGGACAGGGCAACGGCGGCGGACACCGCGGTCCCGGCGGCCCCATGATCCGTGAGAAACCCAAGAACACCAAGGCAACGGTGGGCAAACTCCTTCGCTATATCGGAAAGAGCAAATACCTTGTTCTGCTGGTTATGCTGGCCACCCTTGCTACCACGGGACTTTCTCTCCTGATCCCCAAGCTGCAGGGCGTCGCCATCGACAGCATGACCCTTGAGGGCGGCAGATTGAACGTAGATTTTGACACGCTGATCCGAACCCTCGTCACCATGGCGGGCATCTACGTACTGAACTCCTGCATTACCATTCTCCAGGGCTTTGCTTCTGCGAAGATCTCCCAGACCACCGTTTACACCATGCGTAAGGACCTCTTCCGCAAGATTTCCTATCTCCCCATTCAGTACACGGACACTCACGCCCACGGCGATATCATGAGCCGTATGACCAACGATATCGATAACGTGTCCAACACCATCTCGTCCTCCATCTCTTCTCTTATTTCCGCTGTACTGACCTTGGTTGGTGCCTTTGCATTCCTTGTCAGCTACGATTTCCGCATGGCGCTCATCGCCCTTGTGACCATCCCGCTGACCCTGATCGTTTCCACCAACCTCTCCAAGTTCATGAGAAAATATTTTGTGGAGAAACAGATCCTCCTCGGTGAGCTGAACTCCCGTGTGGAAGAAACCGTAACGGGATACAAAACCGTTATGGCATACGGAAAAGAGAAGGAATCCGCGGAAAAGTTTGCGGAGATCAGCGAACGCTTCCGCAAGGCAAGCATCCGTGCCAATGTGTGGGGCGGTCTGATGGGTCCTGCCAACAACATCATCAACAACCTCAACTATCTGATCGTTGCGGCGTGCGGTGCGTACTTCACCGTAACCGGTGCCATCTCCGTCGGTGATATTCAGGCGATTCTCCAGTATTCCCGTCAGCTCACCATGCCCATCAACCAGATTGCCAACCAATACGCCACCATTCTCACCGCAATCGCCGGTGCGGAACGTGTATTTGCTATTCTGGATACTCCCGATGAAGTGGATGAGGGAACAAATCCCATCTCCGTTGATGAAATCAAGGGTGATATTGAGTTCAACCACATCAACTTCTCCTATAACGAGGACAAGCAGGTTCTGTTTGACTTCAATCTGAAGGTAAAGCAGGGTCAGAAGATCGCTCTCGTTGGTGCCACAGGTTCCGGTAAGACCACGGTTGTTAATCTGCTCACACGATTCTACGACATCAATGCGGGTGAGATTCTGATTGACGGAATTAACATCAACGACATCCCGAAAAAGACACTCCGTGATGCCATCGCCATCGTTCTGCAGGATACGGTACTGTTCCAGGACACCATCGGCAACAACATCCGGTACGGCCGTGAAAACGCTACCGATGCGGATATCGAACGCGCGGCGGATATGTCGGAATCCGACGAATTCATCAAGCGTCTGCCCGAGGGATACAACACCGTCCTCAGCGAAGGGGGAAGCAACCTGAGCCAAGGTCAGCGCCAGCTTCTTGCCATTGCACGCGCGGTACTGGCAGACCCCAAAATTCTGATTCTCGACGAAGCCACCTCCTCCGTTGACACCAGAACGGAAATGCATATCCAGCAGGCTATGGTAGCGCTGATGAAGAACCGAACCAGCCTTATCATCGCCCACCGTCTCTCCACCATCCGCGATGCCGACATGATCGTGGTTATGAAGAACGGCTCTGTAATGGAAACAGGCAATCATGAAGAGCTGCTGGAAAAGAAGGGAATCTACTACGACCTGTATCAGAACCAGTTCGCAGGATTTGAGACCTGATTTTTCAAAAAGTTAATACCAAACACCGTAGGGGACGACGTCCTCGACGTCCCGAGACGATGGGGTATGACCGATTATATGTCATCAATCCCTCGTTTCGGACAGTCGGGGATGCCTGTCCCTACTACCTTGTTTCAACTAAAAGTTTAGATTATCCCGCCGCGAGATCCGAAAGG
>JAZQUQ010000334.1:0-6352 GCA_045631365.1 Eubacteriales bacterium
GATGATTCTTTCGATCTGCCGGATCTCCTCCTCAGAAAGAGATTGCCGCCGCCCAAAGGCCGCGATAAAGGCAGGCAGAGAGCCTTCAAACTTCTTTTCCAGCAGTTCGTCAAGCTCGTTGATCTGGGCCTGCTCCTTGGAGATCAGAGAAGAAACGATGGTCTTTTCATTCTTCACCACACCCCGGTCTGACAGACGCTTGATGACGGTGTAGGTGGTGGTGGATTTCCACCCGAGCCGCTCCTTGCAGAGCTTCACAAGCTCGGTGCTTTTGATGGGTTCGTGTTCCCACAAGATCAAGCAGAAGCGGTATTCGCTTTCAAAAATTTTCGGTGTTTCCATGATTCCTCCTTTGGTCTAATGCGTTCGAGTAATTATAGTCTAACACATTAGAGTGAATTTGTCAAGGGTTTTCGGAGAAACGGGAAGGAAAGTCTTGCGGCGGGGGAGGGAATGGGGTATAATGGAAGAAAAAACACGATTTTGGAGGAAGAGATTCATGTGGAAAAAGCTATATCAGGCGGCAAAAGAGGTTCAGAACGGGAGAACCGTGTCACCGTTTATCGATGCGGGCGGGGTTGCCGCGGCGATTCTCACGGAAGGGGGCAATATCTACGTGGGCGTGTGCATCGATACCGCCTCGGGGCTTGGAATGTGTGCCGAACGGAACGCCATGGCAAATATGCTCACCCACGGGGAAAGCCGGATCGCCAGGGTGGTGGCGGTGATGCCCGACGGACGGGTAGGCTCCCCCTGCGGTGCCTGCCGTGAATTTATGATGCAGCTTGACCGTGACAGCGGAGAGATCGAGATTCTCGTGGATTTGGAAACGGAAAAAACGGTCAGGCTGAAGGACCTCGTCCCCGATTGGTGGGGTGTGGAGCGTATTCAGTGATCGTTAGGTTATGGCTGCGGAAGGATAAAAAGGAAAACGGGACCTCTCTTTTTTTGATAAGAGGCCTCGTTTTTCTTATTTTTTCAGTTTTTGTTATTTTTTCAACAGCTTCTGATGGCGGACGTCTTTGCCTGTGAAGACGATGGGGAAATACTCTCCGAAGAGGCGGCTGGTGATGCGGTCGGAATACCGGTCACGCAGCTCCTTCTGGGTCAGGTTGGTGCTGATGATGGTGGAGAGATTCCGATTGATTCTCGTGTTGACAATGTTGTAAAGGCAGGAGACGGTGTACTGTGTGGTCAGCTCCGTGCCAAGGTCGTCCATAATGAGAAGCTCCGCGTCGGTGTAGCGGGTCAGGTCGGGCATTTCCCGATCGCTTGAATACCCCGAGGAAAAACGGACGGTTTCGTAGTCGCTCATGATCTGCTGGGTGGATTCGTACACCACGTCGTACCCCTTCTTGATCAGCTCTACGGCAACGGCGGTGGAAAGGTGGGTTTTACCCAGTCCCGTGGGGCCGATGAACAGCCAGCTCTTGCCGCACTTGGGGTGGAAGGTTTCCGCAAAATTTTTCAGCGTACCCACCACCATGGACATATTGGCTTTGTCGTTGTTTTCGTAATAATCGAGGGAGAAGGTCTCAAAGTTCTGATTGCGGATCAGGGAGGAAAGTCCCGAGCTGTCAAGGGCGGCAAGAACCAGCTCCCGACGGAGGCATTTGCACATGTCGATTCCCACATATCCCGTGTCGGAGCAAAGGGGGCAATGGTACTTGATGTCCGCATAATCCTCGGGGAAGCCGAATGCAAGGAGGAGATTCCGCTTCTTTGCCGCCAGCTCTTCGTATTCGCGGCGGATTTCAGCCATTCGTTCGTCGTTCAGGGTATGCGCCATGGCTTCTCCCATAATTTTCAGTCCCGTCATGGAGAGGCTTTTGTTGATTTCGGAAAGTGCGGGGATGGCGGCTTCCGCTTCCTTGATGTGCTGTTCCTGGGTGGAGATGCTTTCGGCGCGGCGGGCTGCAATGATCTCTTTTGCCTTCAGCATACTGTCTCTGCGGGGCATGGGATCACTTCCTTTCGTCTGTTATTCATTGGGATTGGTCTGACTGTCGTAGGACCGTCGGAGGGCGGATTCAAAGAAATCGTCCGTGTCGAAGCTGCCCTGCTTGGTGGCGGCGTTCTTTGTTTCCTTGTCACGGCGGTAGGCTTCTTCGGCGGCATTTACTTCGTCAATGGTGGAATATCCCGCTTTGTGCCAGTTTTCGATGACGGCGTTCATGTAAGGGAAACCGGCTTCCCCCGTTTTTTCCACGGTGATCTCGTATGCTTTGGTGAGCATATCCTTCGTCATCTTGTATTCGTTGGTCCAGCGGTCGATCATATCCTTTTCGGACTGAATCAGCGCCCGTCTGCCGAGACCGAAGAGTTTTCTTATGTAAGAAGCCATATCAGCAGCCGCTTCCTGTGCGCTGACTTCTTCAATGAGCTGGGCGTAGGTAAGAATCCCTTTGTCGAAGAAGGAAAGCGCCATTTTTTCCACGTACCGCACGCTGTCCTTGCCCATGTTCTTCGCGTGGGCAAACAGGAGCATGATGTATTCGTGAGACAGGGCGAGGTGATCCACCATACCGATGATGATGTTGGATTCCGCGGCGCTGAGCACCTTGCCGAGAATCATCTGACAGGAGTCCAAAAGGCTGGTGAAGGAAGGGTTGCTCTCGAGAAACGAGGCGGTTTCCTCCGCGGAGTAGTGGGGGATGGAGGCAGAACGCACCGCCGACACCCGTTTGATATTGGTATTGACGGAAGGGGACTGCACCGCGGCGTTTTCTTTCCCTACTGCCGCGCTCTCCGTTTTCCCGATGGCGTTTTTGGCGGTTTCCACCACGGTGATGACTCCGCGGGATGTCCACATGCTGATCGCAGAGATCAAGGTGGACTCCGTAATGTTTAGTTTTGCGGCGAGGGCGGATACGTCAAATTCCTCGGCGGCGGTTACTGCAATCAGCACCGCCAGTTCTTCCCTCGTTGCTGTGGATAACTCGGGCAAAACTGCTTCGCAGGGAAGGTTGATGATTTTGTTTTTATAGCACGGAAGGATTTTCATACATCAAAATTCCATCTTTTTTTCATTTCTGTTTCAAAGTAAAAAATTTATGATTTCCCGTTTTCTTTCGCTGTCAAGAGTGAAAAACTGCAGAAAATTTTGCTGTGTTTTTTCGGTTCTGAGGCGAATTTTCCATAAAAACAGGGGAAATGTCCGTTTTTGCGGTGGGGAGAGGGCATTTTTTGCGTTTTTTCTATGGATAAAATATGCACGTCGGGGTGAAATGTGGAAAACTTGTTGAAAACTTACGAAAACCATGGAAAAGTTTTCAACAGCTTGTGGAAAACTGTGTTGAAAAGACAGTTGTAGAAAAACGGTTTTCTGCCCGTGGGGAGGATCATTTTCCGAGGGCGGTTTCCTTCAGACGGGTGAGATATTCTTCCGCACCTTCGTCGGAGGCGTAGGCGTTAAGGGAAGAGTCGGCAGTCATACCGCGGAGGAGCATATGGTACCCCTGTGCTGCGGTCATTGCGGCATTGTCTCCGCACAGCTTGATGGACGGCACAAGGAAGCGGACACCGTTTTTCTCGCACACTTCGGCAATGTGGCGGCGGAGGTGAGAGTTTGCGGCAACCCCTCCTGCCATGACCAAAGAAGTGTAGGACTTCTGCTTCAGCGCGGTATCCAGCTTTTTGGCGATACCCGTACAAACGGCGTGGGTGAAGGCGGCGGCGATTTCTTCCCGCAGTTCGTCGGGCATGGGATCGCTGTCCTCCAGTTTCAGCCGCTGCTTGGTGGTGTGAATGTGGTTGACCGCGGCGGTCTTGATTCCGCTGAAGGAAAGATTCAGGCTGTCATCCGCTTTTGCGGGGGAGGGGAAGCGGAGGGCATCCTTTTTGGTGGGATCGTAATGCTCAAAGCCCTTTGCCGCCAGCTTGTCCATAGCGGCACCGCCGGGGTACGGCATACCCATGATCCGTCCCACCTTGTCAAAGGCTTCGCCCGCCGCGTCGTCGGTGGTTCCGCCGATTTCGGTGAAGGTGACGTGGTCGGAAACCTCGTAGAGAGAGGTGTGACCGCCCGATACCACAAGGGCAAGATACGGGGGAGACAGCACCTCGGGGGGATTTTCCAGATAAGCCGCAGCCACGTGAGCTTCAATATGGTTGACGGGGATCAGAGGGACGTTGAGGACGGAAGCAAGGGATTTCGCAAAGCTGACACCTACGAGGAGAGAGCCGATCAATCCGGGGGCAAAGGTAACGGCAACGGCGTCGACGTCGTCAAAGGTGATGCCTGCCTGCTCCACCGCTTCTCTCGCAACGTGGGAGATGGCTTCGCAATGGGCGCGGCTGGCGATTTCGGGAACCACGCCGCCGTAGAGGGCATGGATTTCAATCTGGGAGGACACTACGTTGGATAACACGGTGAGACGGTGGTTGTCATCGGCACGGATGACAGCGGCAGAGGTGTCGTCACAGGAAGATTCGATAGCAAAAATAATCATTGGTACCTCTTTCAAAGGGGAGAGTTTTCGGTCATATTGAGCTGCATGATCACGGCGTTTTCCGTTGGTTTGGAGTAATAATTGCGTCGGATTCCGATGGAGAGGAATCCGCTTTTTTCGTAGAGAGTCCGTGCGGGGGTGTTGGATTCCCGTACTTCAAGAAAGGCGGTGTCGGCACCCTTTTCCATACCGTGACGGAGCATGGCGGAAAGAAGGCGCTCGCCGATTCCGTTTCCCCGTGCATCGGGATGAACCGCAATGTTCTGGATTTCGCACTCCGGGGCGAAGGTACATACACAGCCGAAGCCGACGAGGCGTGCCTCCCGTTCGGTGCCGACCACTTCGGTGCCGAACACTTCGGCAGCAAACACGGTGACGTACTCCGAGGAGAGGGCGGAGAGAAAGCTTTCCTTTGTCCACGGACCGGAGAAGGAAGCCTCTTCAATGGTGAGAATGGCGTCAAGGTCGGAGAGTTCGGCTTGACGGATGAGAATGTCGTTCATTTGTTTATCTTCCTGTCTTTTGGAAATGCTTCGGAAAGGGAAGTTTCTATGTCAGCAAGGCATGCCTCGTACGCGGCAAGATTCCCCCCGTAGGGATCGGCGATGTCGAGGGGCATGACGTGGATTTTCGTGGCATAGGCGGGATAGCGGAACATCAGCTCCATGGCGTGGCGGTGGGTGATTCCCACAACCATGTCCGCTTGTTCCATCAACTCCTCCGTGACGGGCTTGGAGATGTGGGCGCGGTAATCGTTGTCCCCTGTGGGCGTGATTCCACGATTCATCAAAGCGGAGACCGCGTTTGCCGAGATGGGAGAACCGTCCGCAAACAGTCCGCAGGAATCGGCATGCACGGTGCGGTTTTCCGAAAATAAAGCGTTGAACAAGGCGGCACACATGGGAGAACGGCAGGTGTTTCCCGTGCAGACGAACAGGATGGTTTTCCGATGGGGCTGCGTGCCGTCCTTCTGTTCCGCGGGTTCAGCAAAGGAAGTCAGATTGTTCATTTGACCCCCCTTTTTACACTTCGATATCCTGAATGAGCGTTCCTACCTCCACACAGCGGCCGGAGCCTTGGTCGTAGAGAAAATTACCTTCGGGGAATTCACCATAGATCAGGTTATAATAAATGCCGGGGGCGTTCTTCTCCGAGAGAAACTTCAGATTGTAGATCAGCGAGGAGTTGATGAGGGGCCAAACGGTTTCCTCCCCTTCATAGAACACACGGATGATTTCGTCGATAACGGTCGGATCTTCAACGGTGGCGAGGCTGAACACACGGTCTCCCGTGAGGCAGACGAACATTTTGTTCGGCTTCATCTCGTTCAGCGCGGGAAGGTGAAGGTCTGCATTGTAGAAAATGGTGGTAGCGGTTCCCGCATATTCCTCGGTGAGCCAATCGGTGGGATTCAGCCCCGTAATTTCGTACAGCGTGATTTCGGGATCGTTGCAGTAGGCGTACGCTTCCCCGATGGATGCGGGCTCGTAGGCGATGGAGGCGTAATTGTAGCAAAGGGATTCCGAGGAGCTGACGAATCGGTCGTTCTCATAGGTCAGCTTCAAAAGGGCGGTTTTGGAACAGCCCTGAACGAGAAGCGCCGAGAGAAGAAGGGCAGAGACGAGGGTGATTTTTGCAGAAGATATCATAATGGTACTCCGAAACAAAAGGTATTATCAATAGCCGAATTCGCCCGAAAGGCTGTCGTCGTTTTGGATCCAGTCGTTCACGTCGATGACTTTATAGTCGAACTTGTTTTCGCGGATGATGACGGTGGAAATGCCCGCATTGATCACAAGACGCTTGCACATCATGCAGGAGGAGATGCCGCCGATGATGGATCCGTCCTTGGCGTCGGTGCAGCACATATACAGGGTGGCACCCAGCATATTCTCACGGGA
>JAZQUQ010000335.1:0-15200 GCA_045631365.1 Eubacteriales bacterium
TTGCGAATTTGGATCTGCTTTCACGGGCTGCCCACCACTGGTTGATGATGTAGTCATTTCCGTAAGGGTTCCAGATATGCATGATATTGAGAAATTCCTCTGCCCAGCTTACGGTTACGGGCGTAGGATCGGTGTTTTCGGGGAAGGTAACGTTCAGACGGAAGATGTCGATGCCGCCTTCGGAAGAAATGGGGAGAAGCTCCGCGCATACACCGTCATTGGCTTGAACGGTAAGAGTCAGTTTTGTCATAAGGGATGCCTCCTTGGGAATTTTTGTTACAAGATTATTATAAACGGAAACTCTGCCTTTGTCAAGCAGTTGCCGTGCATTCTTCCGCGGACGGGAATTGCGGAAAGTCAATCAAAAGTAGAGGGAAAATTGTAAATTATCCCTGTACAAAAACGTTTGGGTGTGATATAATCATAGAAACTGCCGCTTTGCCTGACTAAAGTGAAGATTCGGGCACGGCGAAGGAGTAATTGCAAGGAGGTTGACCGAGGCATTGCATGGAATGTGCATTGCGAGGTCGTTTTTCAATGGCAGAAAAGATTTTCGAGTATCTGAAACGAAGTCTGACCATCGCGTGGAAAAGCGTGTTTTTCAACTTCAAGCAGTACGTATGCTTTTTTATTGCGATTCTGATCGTACAGGTTCTGTACGGCATGATGACCGTTTCGGCTGACAACAACAATCACGTGGAATATCAGCACGTGGTGGAAGAGTACAACTATCACCTCATTATCAAAGAACTGAATGAGGTGCAGGCTTACTATCTGATGGAAAAAGAGGAGCCTGTGTTCAAAAGTCAAAAGATTTTTGATATTGTGGACGTAAAGGAAAACATGAATTATTACACGGGCGGAAGCGTGTACGATTTTTATATCTTCCTTGAAAATCCAACCGACCCCAATTCCGATCCCAGACATTATCTGAAGGTGTTCAAGGAACGGTTTGTGCATACCCTTGACGAGTACAACGATGAATTTACGGAATACAGCATGGAGACCACCTCTCTTCTCACCTTTGAGGACAATATTGCGGCCAACTCCGTGACGTTCTTCTTCATCACCCTCCTCTTGCTTGCGATTTGTATCTTCCTGCTGACGGCACTTTATACCATCCGAATCAATCAGTATAAATTTACCTACGGTATTTATATGACCTTCGGTGCGGACTTTAAGATGCTGTACGGTACGGCGTTCTGGGAGCTGTTTTTGATTCTTGCGGTGACCTTTATTCCGTCGGTGGCTTTGTCGTACGGTATCTCATGGTCCATCTATGCAGGCTCCGGCTACGGCTTTGTGTTCAGCGGAGCGACCATTCTGAAGGTGTTTGTGTTCTCTCTGATTGTCGTGGCGGCATCGGTGTTCGGCCCCATGAAGGCTATGTCGGTGAAGGACGGTATGTCCCTCATCGTTACGGAGGACAACTCTAATCTGGTTACCTCCCCCCGCAGCTCTCTCAGCATTTTCGGAGAGAATTTCCCCACGCGGTACGAGTTTTACTCCCTTTGGAGATTCCGAAAGTACAACATCCAGCTTCTTTCCACAGCCATTGTGTTCTGCGCCCTCTTCATTATGGGGCTTTACATGGCGGATATTTTCAAGGACGATCTTACCTATCCCCGTCCTCAGTTCCTTGTGAATCTCTCGGAGGCGGACTATTCTTACGATGAGATCATGAGTGAAGAGCTTTATGCTCTTGACGGGGTTCGCGCCGTGGAGATCAACGACAATTCCAAGGAGGCGCTGAAGCTTTCCTCCCACATGCTGGTGGAAAAAGAGTACGTGAAGGCGTTCAAAAAGCTGGTCAACTATCACGGAACCGATTTTGACACGGACGGAAAGGATTACCGTGCTTCCAACGACGTGGTTTACACGGCATTGGCAAAGGAACAGCTGAAGGTTCTTGAAAGCTATACTTACGACGGCGACCTGATGAGTGTGTTCAACAACCCCAACACCGTAATTGTGGGGGATTCCGTATCCAACGTGCCCACGTACAAGTACAAGGTGGGCGATACGATCTACCTTGCGAAAAAGACGGGACACCTTGCGGACGTGAACGCCAATACTACGGGGGATATTCTTCTTACCAGCCAGATTGAGAACTTCACCTTTGCGTACACGGCGTACACCATCGGTGCGGTGATTTACGATATTCCCTGCGGTTCTACTCCCATCTATATGTCCAATGCTGACTACAAGGCGTTGACGGGAAGTTCTCCTTCCTCCACCTCTCTGAAGATTTACGTGGACGAGGGATTGAGCGTTTCCGAAGTGGAAGATCTGTATGACGAAATCCGTGCGTGGGGCAGACTGTACGGCAACGTGAAGGTGACCAACACCCACCGTGCGCTGACCAATGCGGTGAACGAAGCGCGGCATTACAATGAGCTGTTCGTTGTGATTGCGGTTCTGGTGCTGTGCATTTCTCCGCTGGTTTGGTTCTTCTCCCAGTCTTTGTATTACGCCAAGCGCGAAAAGGAGTTCAATATTCTCCAATCCATCGGTGCGGTGATCGGCGAAATCCGAAAGATTTATATTCAGGGTGGTCTTGTAATGGCGGGGCTGTCCCTTGTGGTTTCCGTTTCCCTCAGTTATCTCGGAAGCTATGCGATTTTCTACTTATACAATGCGGTACTGCCGTATTTTACGGGTGAGAACGTGCGGTATATGTTCTATATGCCCTGGTATGCGATTCTCACCAGTGTGGTAATGTCCGTGTTCTGCGGATTCTTCTCGGCGTATCTCCCCTACAGAAGCTACAGAAAGCACCGTCTCTCCCTTCAGAACGGCGGTGCGGGAGAAGAATTCGGCGGCGAAGGCTGATTGCGTTTCCGCTAAGCGGATTTACAGAAAGGATTGGTTTTAACATGGCAGAAGTAAAATATATTCTTCAGACAGAAAATATTATCAAGCAGTACAAGCAATACGATACCGTAATTACGGCGGTGAACCGTGTGGCGCTCAAGGTGCTGCCCGGGGAATTTGTGGCGATTATCGGTACGTCCGGTTCCGGTAAGAGTACGTTCCTCCACATCTGTGCGGGGCTTGATTCCGCGGATACGGGACGGGTTTTGGTGAGAGGGCGTGACATTACCGCCATGAAGCCGGATGAGCTGAGCCGTTTCCGCGGAGCCAACTGCGGTTTCGTATTCCAGAAGCACAATCTGCTTCCTCAGTTTACCGCACTTGAGAACATTCTGATTCCCACCATGATGTGTCAGAAGCCGGAGCTTTCCTATCAGGAGACGCTGCGGCGCTTGGTGGAGACTTTACAGTTAACAGAACGGCTTCATCATCTTCCCTCCGAACTTTCGGGCGGTCAGCAGCAGAGAGTTGCCATTGCCCGCGCGATGATCAACATGCCCGACATTCTCTTCGCGGACGAGCCTACGGGAAATCTTGACCGTGCCAATGCGGATGAGGTTCTGAGACTTCTGCTGAAGACCAGAGAAGAGATGGGGCAGACCTTGGTGATGGTTACCCACGACCTTTCCATAGCGGCTCATGCGGATCGTATTTTCCGTATGGACAACGGGGTTCTCTCCCTGGAGAAGGACTATGAGCCGGGGGTCAGACAGAAGTTTATGCAGCATGCGATGGATGATTTGAGTTGGTGATGGGGTGGGGCTTTGTGGTTTTGGAATCACATGGTCCGACTCGGATACCAATGCTGTTGTCGACTTTTTCTTTTTCGTTGAAAAAAGAAAAAGTCTCGCAAAAAGAAAAGTCAATTTAAGGAGGAGGGGACGCCCCTCCTCCTTAAATATCCTCTACCCCCAAGTTCCGCCATCTCACGATGGCTACTGCAGTTTGGGAATGAAGCAATCAAACAGAAACAATGTTTTGTCTTGGTTATAACTTGATATCGGGCTAACCGCCGGAAGGAGGGTGGGGGAGCCTTTTTTGTTTGGGTGGGGTTTGTCTTTATTTCAGCAAAAGAAACTATACCATTTTTCTCCGCGGCAGCCTATATCAAGTTGTAATTTCGGCAAAATGTGGTGTCGGTGGATTTCTAACAATTTAAGCTGCAGCAGCCGTCTAAAGACGGCGGAACACTTGAGAGGTGGATATCTAAGGAGGAGATCCTTCTCCTCCTTAGATTGACTTTTCTTTTTCCGAGTCTTTTTCTTTTTTCAACGAAAAAGAAAAAGACGACAATAAGTTTGGTATTCGAAACGGACCGTGTGAATTCTATCGATGCATCCCCACCCAAACGCAACAAAAATCATTATTTTTTCAAATATTGTTCAAAAACAAGTTGACAAATGAAGTGAAGTGTGATAATATATCAATACTATACTGCGCTAAAGCATTAAATTGTTTTATTTTTTAACAAACAAGGAGATTTTTATCATGAAAAAGGCACTTACTCTTATTCTCGCAGCTCTTATGACTACCGGTATGCTGGCAGGCTGCGGCAAGACTGCTTCCGACAGCGATCTGCAGAACATTAAGGACAACGGTAAGATGATCGTTGGTATCACCGACTACGCTCCCATGGACTACAAGGATGAAAACGGCGAATGGACCGGCTTCGACGCGGAATTTGCTCAGCTGGTTTGCGATGAACTGGACGTTGAATGCGAATTCTTCGTAATCGCTGACTGGGGCAAGAAGTTCATGGAACTTTCCACAAAGAACATCGACGCGGTTTGGAACGGCATGACCATCACCGATGAGGCAAAGCTGAACGCAAGTGTTTCCGATCCTTACGTTATCAACGCACAGGTTCTCGTTATGAAGGCTGATGTGGTTGCAAATTACACTGACAACGCAAGCCTTGCAAGTCTCAAGATTGCGGTTGAAAACGGTTCCGCAGGTCAGGATGCTGTTGTTGCTGCAGGCGTTCCCGAAGCAAACATCATCGCAACTCAGGACCAGGCTGCTGCTCTGATGGAAGTTGCTGCAGGTGCATCCGATGCTTGTGTTATCGACATTACTATGGCAAACGCTATGACAGGCGAAGGCACCAGCTACGCTGACCTTGCTGCAGGCTATGCGCTTACTTCCGAAGAATACGGTATCGCTTTCCGTAAGGATTCCGACCTTACCGCTAAGGTAAACGAACTCATGAAAAAGTGGAAAGCTGACGGCACACTTCAGGCTCTGGCTGAAAAGTACGGTCTGACTCTCGCTGACTAATACGCGGGTGTTCAGAAAAAACTAAATTGTAGTTCAGCTTACCCGCTAAGGTATAACAACAATATCATTGAAACGTGTATTGAGAGGGTACTCCACCCTCTCTTTATACTGTTTGGCAGTATCATTTTTTGTTTGTTGCGAGGTGTTGCAAATGTTTTTGGCGGTAACACTGTGGTCCTCCTTCCAGGCTTTTGGGTCTTCTTTGGCGGACGCATTTTATAATTCTTTTTTGCCGGTCACGCTGCAGCTTTTGGGAGGCTTCGGTCAGACGCTGAGTATCTTCTTTCTGACTCTGCTGTTTGCCATTCCCGGAGGTTTAATCATCAGCTTCGGCTCTATGAGTAAATTCACACCCCTTCGTTTGGTGGTGCGGTTTATTATCTGGATCATTCGCGGTACTCCGCTGATGCTTCAGCTGCTTGTGATCTTCTTTGGTCCCGGATTGCTGTTTGATCTCCCGCTGCTCCCCCGTTTTACTGCGGTGATTGTGGCGTTCTCCCTCAACTACGCTTGTTATTTCTCTGAAATTTATCGAGGTGGAATTGAGGCAATTCCCTACGGTCAGTACGAGGCGGGACAGGTGCTGGGGATGACAAAGGCACAGGTATTCTTCAAGGTTGTGCTGATGCAGGTAGTGAAGCGGATTTTGGCTCCCATGAGCAACGAAGTCATTACCCTTGTAAAGGATACGTCCCTTGCCCGTGTCATCAGTATTTACGAGATCATCTGGGCCGGCGAGTCCTTTATCAAGAAGGGTATGATCTGGCCGCTGTTCTATACGGGTGCGTTCTATCTGATCTTCAGTGCCCTTCTTACATGGCTGTTCGGTAAGATGGAAAAGAAGCTTTCTTACTACAAGATTTAAGCTGGTTTGGCGAAAGGATTTACATAAATGTCATTACTTGAAGTACAAAATCTGCGGAAAAGCTTCGGCAAGGTGGAGGTTATCCGTGACGTCAGCTTCTCTTTGGAAAAAGGAGAGGTACTGGTTATTATCGGATCTTCGGGAAGCGGTAAAACCACGCTGCTCCGATGCCTCAACTTCCTTGAGACACCCACCGGCGGCAAATTGCTTCTGAACGGGGAGACCTTGTTTGATGCAGACAGCCACGAGAAAATTTCCGACAGCGAAATCCGAAAGCGTCGGCTCCATTTCGGGCTGGTGTTCCAGTCGTTCAACCTTTTCCCTCAGTACAACGTGCTGAAAAACGTTACGCTGGCGGCGGAGCTTCTGGAAAAGGGAAAATTTAAGGAAGAAAAAACGTCCCACGAACAGCGGAAGGAACGGATTGCTGCCGTTGATGAAAAAGCGAAGGCGCTTCTCGCCAAGGTGGGGCTTTCCGAAAAGATGGACAACTATCCCTGTCAGCTTTCGGGCGGTCAGTGTCAGCGCGTTGCCATTGCCCGTGCTTTGGCACTCTCTCCCGATATTCTTTGTTTTGATGAACCCACTTCTGCTCTTGACCCTGAGTTGACGGGGGAAGTGCTGAAGGTGATCAAGGGGCTGAAGGGTGGGGACAGCACCATGATTGTCGTTACCCACGAAATGGAATTCGCCCGTGCCGTTGCAGACCGTGTGATCTACATGGCAGACGGCGTCATTGAGGAAATGGGTACGCCCGATGAGGTGTTCGGAAACCCGAAGAGCGAAAAAACCAAGGCGTTTTTGTCAAACGTACTGTGAGATTCCGGGTCACAGGCAGATCGTATGCGGTTTGCCTGTGATTTTTTTATGGTCTTTTTTAAAAAAATGCAGAAAAGTGTAAAAAAAGAGAAAATAGCAAATTATTTGTGTGAAAATTCTCTGTACAAATCCGATTTTTTATGTTATAATGATATTTGGTATAGGTATATCTCTGCCTTGTCGGAGAATATCGTACTTCATTAATACTGCGGATTTCCGCCGAACAGGGTGATGTCAATGGAAAAAGATAAGAGACAGTTTACAAAATACAACAAAAACAACGGCGATAACCGCAGAAAATCTTTTGCAAGAGAACAGGCGGTATCGGACGTCGAAGGCGATACTTTTGAAGGCGGGACTTCCGGAAATATCATCATTGGAAGAAATGCTGTCCGTGAGCTTTTGAAATCCGGGGCTAGTGTGGATAAAATCCTCGTTTCCGGCAGAGAAGGTTCCATTGTTGCTTTGGTGGCTGAAGCCAAAAAGGCAGGGATCCCCGTGGTGAACACGGACGTGAGACAGCTTGACAAAATATCCGGCGGTGAAAACCATCAGGGAATTGCGGCTTATGCGGCAGAAAAGGATTATTGCTCGGTGGAGGATATTCTTGCGATTGCGGCAGAACGGGGCGAGAAGCCTTTGATTGTTGTCTGCGACAGTGTGGAGGATCCTCACAATCTGGGTGCGATTATCCGTACTGCTGAATGTGCCGGCGCACACGGAGTGATCATTCCCAAGCGTCGGGCATGCGGTCTGACACAGGCGGTGTCCAAGGCGTCTGCGGGAGCACTTCTGCATATGGCCGTTGCCAAGGTTTCCAATATTGCTTCCGTCATCGACGAGCTGAAGGAAGCGGGTGTTTGGTGCTTTGCTGCAGAAGCGGGCGGTGATAACTGCTATGAAACCGATTTCAACTGCTCCTGTGCCATCGTTCTTGGCGGAGAAGACAGCGGGGTCAGCAGACTCGTTCGAGAAAAGTGCGACTATACCGTGTCGATTCCCTTATACGGAAAAGTGAATTCATTGAACGTCTCGGCTGCTGCTGCGGTGCTTCTTTGTCATGCCGCAAGAATGCAGAAGGGATAATGGAACCCATTCTATTTTGCACCATTCTGTGCGAATCATAACATAACGGCGTTCAGAACGCAATGGGGATATTATGAGTAAGAAAAATAACAACAAAGAAGGAAAAGTGACGGCAGGAGAGCTGTTTGATAAGCTCAAGGGAAAACCCGGAGATGCCAAAGAGTCCGAGGACAGCGAGACTCTGTTTTCCGTTGAGGAATCGGCTGAAAAACGGTCGGCGAACGGTTTTTCCATTGATATCAGCGCAGAGGATGAGTCGGACAGCGAACTGGATATCAACGAGCTTTTGAAAAAATATATGCCGGAATACGATGAGGAAGATTCGGATGTAATAAATAGTGCGGAACGCGGCGGGGTCCTCTCGGGTCTGAAGCGTTTGGCTGACGATGATTTCTCGGAGGAGCTTCCCTATGGAGCGGAAGACGGCTTTACGGAAGATGACCGTTTGATCTCGGCCCTTGATTCTGCTTTCGGTCCCGAAAATGACGATGAGGATTACGGTTTTGATGCTGAGGCGGAGGGGGAACCCTGTGCTGAGGCGGAAGCTCTCCCTGTGGAAGAGGAGACCGTGGAAAGCCGTCATGGCAGAAAGAAAACGAAGAAGGAGAAGAAGCCTTTGTTCTCCTTCGGGGGCTTTGGACGAAAGAAGAAGGCGGAAGAAGCTTTCGCTGAAGAGGCGGTGCTTACGGAGGAGGATTCCTATGAGGAAGTTCCTTTGGAAGAGTCGTTTGCTGAAGCTGAGGCAGTGACCGAGGATGAGGTGATCCGTGAGGCGGAAGCCTTGGAGGCCCTTGCGGCGTCGGCTGCGTCGGCGGAAGAGATGAGTTTCCGGACGACGGATATCCGTTTTGGAGATATTGACGAGCTTGAAAGTGCTTTGACTGACACAAATCCCGGAAACAGACTGACTCCCGAGGATCGCAAGGCGATGAAGAAGGATGAGGTGTTTGCGGCTTCAGTTCCGGTTTCGGAGGAAGAAGCGGAGACGGAAACGTTTATCGCTCCTTCTGATGAGGAAGCCGAAACGGAAGCGATCGGCGGAGTTGAGACTGAAGAAGCGATAACGGAAGATGTGGATCCTACGGATTTGAATCTGCGTGTTGCTTTCGGTCTGGATGAAGAGGAAGAAGAGGATTCTCATACCGGTGCGAAGCAGCTGGGAGATCGTCTCGAGGAAACGCAGTACAGACGGGAAAAGCGGGCTCATCTTGACCGAGCAGAATTTGTGGATAAGACCCAGATTCCGAAAATTCGGAAGGAATATCAGCATCGTTTGGCTTCTCTTTGGATCAGGTTGGGGCTTTGCGTGGTATTGACTGCCGTTTTGATGTGGTTTGAAAATATTACGTTCTTTACGGATTTGTTTACCGGTTCTGCCAAGCAGTTTGCGGGGGTGTTTGACCCTGCGGTTTACCCTGTTGTGTACATCATGACAAGCCTGCAGATCATGCTCCTTGCCTGTGTTTGTGCTTATGAGCAGGTAATTAACGGATTCAAGTCTTTGTTCAGAGGAATTCCGAGAGCGGAAACGGTCCTTTCCTTCCTTGTTGTGGCTGGAATTATCCATTCCGCTGTGCTTGCAAGACTGATTGAGACTCCCGAAGAGCCTGTGATGTTTAACTTTGCGGTTGCATTAGCGGCTGTTCTGACTTTGATTTACTCCATTTACAATACGGGACGGGAACGGATGAATTTTGACGTCGTTTCCTCCAAAAAGACCAAGTATATCATGCGTCGGCTTCCCGATGAGGAGTCCATGAGTCAGGCGAAGGCGTTTATGGAACAGACCGATGCTTGTGACGTGATGAAGATCGAAAAGACAGACTTTATTGAAGGATTTTTCGGTCGGATGTATCAGCCCGATCCTACGGTGACGATTTTCATGATCTGCATGATGAGTGTTGCCGCTGCCCTTGCGGTTCTGGTGGGATTCTTCGTCAATATGCGGGGCGGAAGCAGCGTGGACGTTTTAAATGCGGCGTATATTGCTCTTCTGATCAGCGCACCTTTGTCGGTGCTGGTTGCGTTCAGCTATCCCTTCTACCGTGCGACCCGTGCTGCCAACGAGTATGACAGTGCGATCATCGGTGAAACTTCCCTTGGGGAATATTCCGATGCTTCCATTATCAGCTTTGATGACAGAAACGTATTCCCCTCCTACAGTGTGAAGATTCAGAACATCAAGATTTACAACAATGCCCGTGTGGATCGTGTGCTTTACTATGCAGCCAGTGTATTTGCTTATGCGGGCGGTCCTCTGCAGGATGTGTTTGAAGTGGCGACTCTGGAAATGGGTCACTCCGATAACGTTCAGATCTTTGACACGGAGGCAGGCTTCCTTGCGGCTCAGGTGAACGGAGTCAACATTATCTTCGGCAGCTGTGCTAAGCTGAGAGATAAGGGATTTGTGATTCCTGAGGAAAATGCTTCCGATGACGTGGACTTCTCCGGCGAGCTTTCCATTATGTATATGTTCCGCGAGGACAAGCTGGTTGCCAAGATGTACGTGAAGTACGTCATGGACGGGGATATTGATCTGATTCTCAAGCAGTTCCAGGGAACGGGTCTGTACGTTTGTGTACGTACTTTCGATCCCAACATCGATGAGCGGATGATCGCAAAGAAGCTGAACATGAGACGGATTCCTTTGAAGGTGGTTCGTTATGCAAGTCCCGAAGAGGTTACGATGTATGAGGAAAAGGCGGACAGCGGGCTTGTGACCTGTGCATCCCCCAAGTCTCTCCTTCAGGTGATTTCTTACTGCGACAAGGTGCTTCATACGAGAAAAGTGAATATTGCCCTTTGTGTTCTTTCCGTTTTGCTGGGCATTGCGGTGATCGGTCTGATGATTCTTTCCGGTACCGTCGGTGTGGTGAATTCTTTGTTTGTTGCCATTTATCATCTCCTGTGGGTGATTCCTATGGTGCTTGCGGCAAAGATGTTCATTCGATAAGCGGATGTGGGGCGATTTTTGAGACGTAATTTCATATGAAATAAAAACAACGAAGGCTGCCACAGGGCGGCTTTCGTTATGATGAGGGATTCTTTCTGAGAAAGGTTTTATTATGAGAGAAGATATTAAGTCATTTATTACCGGTGTGCTGAAGCCGGGGCGGTATACAGGCGGAGAACCCGGGTCCGTTTACAAGGATCTTTCCGATGTGGAGATGCGGGTGGCGTTCTGCTTCCCCGATACCTATGAGATCGGTATGTCTAACTTGGGTATGCGGATTCTCTGCGGTTGCCTCAACAATGTGGAAGGGGTATGGTGCGAGCGTGTTTATGCCCCTTGGGTTGACATGGAAGAGGAAATGCGGAAGCGGAAGATTCCTTTGTTTACCCATGAAAGCGGGGATGCGGTGTCGGAATTCGACATGGTTGCGTTCACCATGCAGTATGAACTTTGCTACTCCACGGTGCTGAACATGCTGGAGCTTGGCGGGATTCCCGTGAAGGCTTCGGACCGAGGGGAAGAGTTCCCCATTGTGATTGCGGGTGGTCCCTGTGCGTATAACCCGGAACCCATGGCGGAATTTGTGGATATTTTCTCCATTGGTGAGGGAGAAGAGTCGCTGCCGGAGCTTGCCGAGCTTTATCTGAAGATGAAGAGAGAGGGAACTTATACCAAGAAGGCGTTCCTTTATGCGGCGGCGACAGAACTGGTGGGATTCTACGTTCCTTCCTTATATAATGTTTCTTATCACGAAGACGGTACGGTGGCTGCCATTGAGCCTGTGGATGCAAAGGTGCCCGAAAAGGTCGTGAAGCGCGTGATTGCGGATCTGGACAAGTGCTATGTTCCTACCGATCCTGTGATGCCCTTTATTGAAACGGTTCATGACCGTGTGACTTTGGAGGTATTCCGTGGATGTATCCGCGGATGCCGTTTCTGCCAGGCGGGTATGGTGTGCCGTCCCGTGCGTGAAAAATCGCCTGAGGTACTGAACGGTCTTGCCCGTGAGATGATCTGCAACAGCGGTTACAGCGAGATTTCTCTGTCTTCTCTTTCTATCAGCGACTACACGAAGATCAGCGAGCTGACCAATCAGCTTCTCAGTTGGACCAACAAGGAAAAGATCAATCTTTCTCTCCCTTCCATGCGTGCGGACAGCTTTACGAAGGAACTGATGGATAAGATTTCTTCCGTTCGTTCCAGTACGCTGACTTTTGCTCCCGAGGCGGGTTCCCAGCGGCTTCGTGACGTGATTAATAAGAATATTACGGAAGAGGAAATTCTCCGTGCGGTTCGCGTGGCTTATGCGGCGGGGAAGAATCAGGTTAAGCTGTACTTCATGAACGGCTTGCCTTGCGAAACCTATGAGGATATTGAGGGGATTGCGTCCCTTGCTTCTCACGTGATCGGGGAATATTTCAAGATGCCCGAGCGGAACAAGAGACAGCAGCCTCAGGTAACCCTTTCCGTGGCTTGCTTTATCCCCAAGCCTCACACGCCCTTCCAGTGGGAGCGTCAGAATACCTTTGAAGAGCTGGAGGACAAGCAGAAATTCCTCTCGCAGAAGATTACGGACCGAAAGATCCGATACAATTATCACGATGCAAAGGTGTCCTTCCTGGAGGCGGTTTTTGCGCGAGGCGACCGTCGGCTTTCTGCGGCCCTTCTTGAGGCGCTGAATCGTCACGTTCGTTTTGATGCGTGGGAAGAGTATTTCGATTACGACCATTGGATGGATATTTTTGCTGCTTGCGGCATTGATCCTACGTTCTATGCCAACCGCACCATTCCCGATGAGGAAATTCTCCCTTGGGATATGATTGACTGCGGTGTTACCAAGGAATTTTTGCTTCGCGAACGACACAAGGCGATGGAAGCTGCCACCACTCCTTCCTGTAAGGAAAAGTGCAGCGGATGCGGTGTGAACCGTTTGGTGGACAGTCAGTTCTGCCGTTGGTGCCCCGGTCACAAGGAAAGTTCCGACAGCTGCGGTGTGATTGCGGGTGAGGATGCACCTCTGCCCCCTGTTCGCACGGCTCCTGCGGGAACGGTGAAGCCTGCCCGTGAGGTTCGTGTCCGTTTTAGAAAATACGGGCCCATGCTGTATATTTCTCATCTCGATCTTGCGAAGACCATGACCCGTGCCATTGTACGCTCGGGCTTGCCGGTATATTATACGGAAGGATTTAATCCCATTCCCAAGCTCGTGTTTGCTACACCCCTTTCCGTGGGATGCGGCGGTGAGAGGGAGATTCTGGATCTTCGTCTCATGGAGGTGCGTTCCAACGTAGCCATCCGTGACGCGCTCCGTGCCGCGATGCCCGAGGGGCTGGAGGTGATGGAAGTCTATACTCCCAAGAACAAGCTTAAGGAGATCGTTTGGGCGGAAAATGAGATTATTTATTCCGGCTGTGCTGTTTCCGATGAAACGGCGGCGGAAATTGAAGAAGTGTTCCGTTCTCCCGTTATTATCATGAAGCGTTCCAAGAGCGGGGACAAGGAGACGGATATCAGCACACTTATTAAGTCGATTCGCGCGGAAGTTGTTGATGGAAATCTTCACATCTATGCGGTTACCTCTGCGGACAGCACCAATTATCTGAATCCCGAGTATATTGCGAAGGTTGTGGAGGAGAAGTTTGCGGTATCCGGCGAGACGGGCAGCCATATTATTGTAAGAAACAAGCTGTTCCTCGCGGACGGCGAGACGGAGATTGTGTGATTCTACTTCGGTGAGGTGCTGTTACGTGACGGTGTCGAAGGAGAAGGTTTCGGACTCCGCAAGGCGGGTGAGTGATTGAAGAAGTTTTTCGCGCACACTCATGTATTCCGCTACGTCCCGAGTAAGCGCTCGGATCTGCAATTCAGTTAAATAATCATCGATTTTATCCACTTCCTCGTGACCGACGAGGAAGTGGATTGCTTTTCGGGCGGACTGCCATGCGGTGGTGAGGTCACGAAGGGCGGCTCTTGCTTCTTCGCGGGGGAATTCTTCATCGGGAGACGATGTGGGAAGATTGTTTGCGGCGGTGGAGACCTCTGCGGTTTTTCTGACCAGATATCGTCCTGTGAAAACGAGGACTCCGAGAATAAGACAGAATACGGCGAGGGAGAGGAGGAAGGTTCTCATTGGTCGAACTCCTTTCGGATGAGCTTGATTTCGTCTGCGTCGTTCAGGGTGAGGAGAAAGACGTCTTTCAGCATCACGTTTTCATTCGCAAGGAGGGAGGTGAGCCAGGAGAGGTCCTTGTTCAGCAGGGTGAGGTTCTCTTCAACGACTTCTCCGTCGATAATGATTTCGTGTGCGATTCCGCCGTCAACGGTGGTGAGGTTGAATGCCTCTCCGGTTGGCGGCGATTTTTCTGCTTTTAGGAAGACTGAGAGTTTGCCGTTGTCTTCCAGAATAGCATACTTGACAGAGGTGATATCGGGCGCGTTTTTTTGGCGAAGCTCTGCCATAAGCTCGTCGATCTCGATGCGGTTGTCGGCGAGTGCTTTGAGATTGAGCTTTCCGTCGCGGATGAGGATGGTGGGGGCACCGTACAGAACCTTTTTGAGCCAATTGCTCTTGGTGAGAGCGAAGGAAGTCATGACCTCCAAGGCGAGCAGGAGAAAGATGGGGATGACGGAGTGGATCAGGGGAAGATTCTTGTTGGTGATGGAACCTACGGCAAGTTCGGAGAGAAGAAGAGTGGTGACGAGCTCGGAGGTTTGCAGCTCACCGATCTGACGTTTTCCCATGAGACGCATGGCGGCGAGAAGAACGATGTATATAATGATGGTTCGTGAAACAACAGTGATCATGGTGACTCCTTTTTGCTTATTATTGCCGTGAAAAGGAGGATTATGGGTGGAAAAAACGGGCAAAACGTCAAAAGGAAAAAATATGGAAGAAAATGTGATAAAAAGGGTTGACAAAGGGGAAAAGGTGTGATATAATAACTGAGCTGTCTGAGAGAGACGGTATTGAAAAGGGCAAATAAGTTTGAGAGGGATCGTGTTCAAGCGAACATCGAAGGAAACCTCGAAAAAAACTTAAAAAACTTTTGAAAAACCACTTGACAAAGGCAAGCGAATGTGATATAATATCTAAGCTGACCGAGAGAGACCGACAAGATCGACAAAAACGATCAAGAAAGTTGAACGAAAGTTATGCAAAATCACTAAAGCTCATTGAAAATTGACCAACAAGACAACTTAACTTTCTGAATAGGAAGATTAAAGAGACTCCAAAAGATTCTTTTGAATTTTTTAAAAAGTAGTGTAAAACTACAGCTCTTAATAGTAATTGAGCAAATCGAACTCTGAAAAGAGATGTTAACGGAG
>JAZQUQ010000336.1:0-3493 GCA_045631365.1 Eubacteriales bacterium
GGGAATCCGGCGCTGTTCAGCTTCATGAAGCAGGTTCAGCTCCGCGAGATCTCCTTTGCCGCAACCGTCAACAATGCCAACCACATCACCGTTCTCGGTATGTTCAACGCAAAACGGCACAAAGTGACCCAGATGCTGGCAGACAAAACCGCCGCCTGCTTCTCCATGGCGCTTTCCAATCGAAACCGCTATAACCGCACCGCACTTGCCGCTACCACGGACGCCCTTACGGGATTGCTGAACCGTGAGGCATACAAGATGGACCTCTCCCGCCTCAAGATGGAGAGACCCTCCGATTTTGCCTGTGTTTACGTGGACGTGAACGAGCTTCACATGGTGAACAACAAGTACGGCCACGCGGCAGGAGATAAGATGCTCCTGTTTATCGCCAACACCCTCCGCGACGTGTTCTACGGTCAAAGGATTTACCGAATGGGCGGGGACGAGTTCCTCGTGTTCTGCCGTCATATGGATCACGACGAAATCAAGCGGGGAATCGACTTCATCTATGAGCATCTGAGAACCAGAAAATACCACGTTGCCATCGGTATGTCCTACCGCTCCCAGAACTCCAATACGGAGGAGATGGTAAGAGAAGCGGAGGTCAGAATGTACGAGGCGAAGGCAAGGTATTACCAAAATAAGGAAAAGGAAAAGGCCATTGCCGCGGTGATTGCGGACGATTATCTCTACGCAGAGACCGGGTCTGCCGCCTTTAATACCATGCTTTCCGTTCTCCCCGAAAACTATACCGGTATTTACCACGTATCCCTGGATACGGATGCCGCAGAGCGGATTCTGATGCCTGCTTATATGAATTACAAGCAGACGGAAGAACATTTTTCCTCCCTGTTCTCCAAGTACGTCAACGAAGCGGTGGATTCCGATTACCACAGACCTCTCACCAGCTTCAGTAACTACGGTGCCCTCCGACAGCAGCTGGAAGAGGGTAAAATCCCCCGTATGACCTACCGAAAAATCAACGGTGTTACCGTTACTCTGACGGTATACCGCATCCCCGACGGAGAACGGACGGTGTCCGAAACCCTTTGGGTCTTTGCCAAAAAACAGAAAAATGCTTGACAAAGCGATTTTAAAGTGATATAATTAACAGTAATGAATATTTTGGCAAAACCGACGAAAGTCGGCGACGCAAAGCAAAGAGGCTAAGGTTTTATACTACGCCAGTCCAGCTGCGATAACGAAGGGTCTTTACCGAGGCTCTTGTTGTTGCAGCTTTCTTTTTTGCCAAATGTCTTTTTTCCTTGCAAAACCCATCCTTCGGCATATGCTGAAAACGGAATCCCTTCCTTCCCCTGCATATCCTGTGATGTTCACCGTATCCTGTTACAGGCACAGAAAGGAACTTGCTGTCATGGAATTCAGTTTATATTCCTGTATACTGATGATTTGCTGTCTGCTCTTGTCGAGCGCCGTGATTCTTTTGGTGTTCAAGCTGAAGCGCGTGAAGGACGACCCCTCCCGAACCCTTACCTCGGAGGCGTATGCCGGCATGAGTGAGGAGGAAAAGGCCCTGTTCGACAAAATCGAAGACGGCTTGAAGAACGAAGAGTTCAAGATGTACCTCCAGCTCATCGTGGACAGCAAGGAAAAGAAGATCGCCTCCGCGGAAGCCCTTTCCCGTTGGGTCACCTCCTCGGGTGAGGTTCACGCACCGGGCAAGTATATCGGTCTGATGGAGAAAACCGGTGTGATCACCAAGTTGGACTATCATATGTTCGAGCTTGCCTGCCGAAAGCTCTCCCAGTGGAAGGGAACGGAGTTAGACGAGCTCACCGTGTCCTGCAACTTTACCAGAATCACCATCTCCGAAAAGGATTTCCCCGAACGGATCGAGGAAATCGCAAGCCGATACATCTTCGATAAGCAGAAGCTCCTCATCGAGATCACCGAGGACTCCATGGAGCACAATCTGGAGATCGCCATGGGCAACATCCGTCGGGCAAAGGAGCTTGGCTTCCGCATTGCCCTCGACGACATCGGCTGCGGATACACCTCTCTGATGAATTTGTGCGAATACCCCATTGACGTAGTCAAAATCGACCGCGATATCCTTCTAATGACCGAAAAAGAGCGGGGCAAAAAGCTGTTCCTCGGCATCATCTCCCTTGCCCATTACCTGAATCTGAAGGTAGTATGCGAGGGCGTGGAAACCGAAGCGCAGAACGACCTGGTTTCCGACAGCGACTGCGACTATATCCAGGGCTGGTACTATTCCAAAGCCATGCCCGAAAACGACGCGGAAGATTTCTCCCGAGAATATAAAAAGAAGTAACCCAAGGGGGCAAAAACGTGAAAAAACTTTTCCTACAGCTGATCCGTTTTGGCATCGTGGGGGTCATCGCCCTCTTGATCGACGTGGGCGTCCTCATGCTATTGAAGGAAATCGTCCGCCTCGACGTGATGCTTTCCTCTGCCTTGTCCTTTACCGCATCCGTGACGGTGAATTATCTCCTCAGCATGCTTTGGGTCTTCCAGGGGAAGGGCGAGAGTCGGGTGAAGGAGTTCGTGATCTTCGTCTCCCTCAGCATCGGCGGGCTGATCATCAATCAGATCGTCATGTGGGTCGGGACCGAGTACCTCCACCGCTACTACCTCCTCGTGAAGCTCTTCGCGCTGGTTATCGTGCCCGCGTATAACTTCGTGACGAGAAAAATCTTCCTCGAAAAGAAAGAGGCGTAACCCATGAATAAGGCATTTGCCAAAGATTTATACCGTTTCTACGGCGAAAAAGGGGAGAGCCTCCCCCAAAGGCTCCTGCGCCCCACGGAACTCCGTTATATCGCCCTTTACCGAAAGGCAAACGGCTGCAGATTCCGCCCGCTGAAGCTTTTCTACACCGTCCGACTGAAGCTCATGTCCTACAAAACACAGATTCAGATCCCCGCACGGACCGAAATCGGGGAAGGGTTCTACATCGGGCACACGGGCAGGGTGATCATCCACCCCGACGCCGTCCTCGGCAAGAACATGAACGTGGGAACGGGCGTCACCATCGGCTACGAAAACCGCGGAAAACGGAAGGGTGCCCCTCATTTTGACGGACATTGCTGGATCGGCACCAACGCCGTGGTGGTCGGGAACGTACACATCGGGGAGGACGTTATGATCGCCCCCCTCACCTTCGTGAATTTCGACGTGCCCCCCCACAGCATTGTCATCGGAAACCCCGCAAAAATCATCTATAAAGAAAACGCCACGGAAGACTATATCTGCAACGTCGTATAATCAACGAAGGAGGAGATCGGGATGGCAAGGAAAGACAACCGTATCAAATACAATCTCGTATCGGGGTTGGTGTATCAGGTAGTGCTGATCGCCCTCAGCTTCCTCCTCCCAAGACTCTATCTTGAAAACTTCGGCTCCGAGGTCAACGGCGTTCTTTCCACCATCAAGCAGATTTTCGTCTACATGAGCCTTCTGGAAGCGGGCATCGGTCTTGCCGCCACTCAGGCACTCTACAAGCCCATCG
>JAZQUQ010000337.1:0-4557 GCA_045631365.1 Eubacteriales bacterium
CATCATCTCCGACAATATTTACATGGACGAGATGTACGCCGCCACCTACGGCAAGGGTAGCACCCAGGCACAGCAGGACGTTACCTACGACGAATATTATCAGAACGAGCCCCTGCCCGAGGTAACCGAAAACCTTTACTGGGATAAATCCGATGCCAACTACAACAAGGAAGCCAATCTGGTGGCAGGCAAGCCCTACCGCATCAAGGCCACCCTGCGCATCGACGCCCAGTTCAAAACCGAATACTACAACTCTCCCATTACCAACAAGGCACTGACCGACGGCAAGATCGGCGGCAGCAGCTTTTCCGACGGTGCTTACTTCCATTTCACCCGTTTTGTAGAGCGTACCATTTACTTTGACTTGGAAAAGGTCAGCGGCGTTTCCTCCATCACTGTGGGCTTCCTGCAGGATCGTGACACCGGCATCACCCTCCCCGAGAGCGTTTCCGTCCTGGGCTCTATGGACGGCAAGTCCTGGGGCGAGATCGCCATCGCCACTCCCACCACCACCAAGAACGGCGCACACCGTACGGAGTTCACCCTCTCCTTTGAGAAGACCGCGGCGCGCTTTATCGCCGTGAGAACCGGTGTCAACAGCCATTTGTGGATCGACGAGATCACGGTAAACGGCACCAAGAGTGCAGAGGGTGCCGCTGAGATCGTGATCAAAGAAAACCAGAACGCTATTCAGAATGACTACCTCTCTCCCGACGCCTTGGGCGGTATCGAGAATATCATTCTGATGTACAACTACAAAACCGAAAACCCCGCAAGGGGCCTGAACTCCAAAGAAAAGCAGCGGATCTAGGCGGCGTACCACAACAGCAAGGGCGAGATCGTAGACACCTTCTTCGATTCCTTCCTGTACCTGCCCTGCAGTACCACCACCCCCACCGGCGGACATTTGTATTACGATGCAAAAAAGCCCTCCCGCGCTTCCGACTGGCTGGACTACGAGGATGATCTGTTCAACGAAAACGCCAACGTCCCTGCTTTGAATCAAGCTATGAACGACGTAAACGCAGCCTTGGGCACCGACACGGAGATGTCCGTATTCCTCTCTATCTTCTCCACCGTATACGGCGATAAGGGCTTCGGCGATATCCCCGGTGAGATCAACGGCGTAGACTTCACCAACATTGAGGACCGTAAGAAGGTCATCATGTGGTGGATCGACCGTATGATCGAACGTATGGAAAGCGGAAACTACGAAAACCTGCGTCTGGACGGCTTCTACTGGTATCACGAGGCCATCGAGACGAGCGATCCCCACGAGGTAGAGCTGGTGAAATTCACCGCGGATTATATCCATTCCAAGGGCTATTACTTCATTTGGATCCCCTATTATCAGTCCAGCGGCTTCACCAACTGGAAGAGCTACGGCTTTGACGCGGCAGTGATGCAGCCCAACTATATGTTCAAGGATGACGTTCCCGAATCCCGTCTGTACGACAATGCAACGTACACCAAGCAGCTTGGGCTGGGCGTTGAGATCGAGGCGGATTACGGCGTTACCTCCAATCCCGCTAAGCGTGAGAAGTATAGAGATTATCTCCGCGTAGGCGTGGAGACCGGATACATGCATTCCATTAAGATGTATTATCAGGATTCCGGCGTATACTACACCGCGTACAAGAGCACCGATCCCTATTATCACTCGGTATACGACGAGACCTACCTTTACGCCAAGGGAATTCTTTCCTACGGCCTTCCCGAGCTGAAGGAAACCACCTTCACCGGAGAAAAGGACAAGCAGCTGGTGATCTTCCCCAAGGCGGCAGACGGTTCTAATCTGGACGTGGACGTAGCCATGCATCCCAAGTACGGCACCATCCGCACCTCCTCCAACGGACGTCTTTACTACTACCCCGCGGAAGGGTTCGTGGGCGAAGATACCTTTGTCATCCGCGATGCTAACAACGAAAAAGACCCCGGCTCCAAGATCACCGTGGTCATTGAAGAAGCGGCAGAATAAGAAATATGATCAGCAAGGCAGATACGAAAATTCTGCCTTGCTTTTTTATAGACAAAATCCACGTTTCCGACATATATTGAACAAGGAGAAATATGCCCCAATCCCGCTATGTTTAAGTTGCACAAAAGCGGGGGGGCGATTTTCTCTGCATCCGTATCTTGACAGGAATGCTTTTCCTGTGGTACATTGAGAATGTAGAGGTGTATCGCTAAAAAGAAAGGAAGTGAGTCCGATGGGCAGTACCGAAATAGAGACGATAGAACAAGCCACGTTCTGCGGGTATATGCCCGCGGGACACTAAAACCATTTTACCGAAAGGAGACTGCGTAATGAAACGTAGACTTATGGCAATTCTTCTTTGCCTTTCCGTGTTATTGATGGCCTGCGCCTGCGCAGCCGAAACCATGGAGCCGCCCGCCGTGTCCGAGACGGAGAGCCAGGCTCTCACACCCCAGTTTACCCTTTCCGAGGTAAATGCAGAAAGCTCCAAGACCCAGGAGCCTGCCGCCCCCTCCGAAACCGCTCCCGCAGAATCCGAACCCCAAGAAACCATCTCCATGGAGGAATCGGAGATCGAGTTGGAACCCATCCAACCCATTGAACCTATCCAGCCCATTGAGCCCACCAAACCGGAAGAAAAAGAGACAACCTTGGAATTGATTTATGACATTCCGTTGAATGATGCTCGTTCCCCTATTTTATTGCAATACTACGAAGACCCTACGCAAGCAGAAATCGTAATCCCTCATTCTTATACAATGGATTTGAATGGCGATATTTACTGTATTTTAAACGATGCCCTCTGCAAATTGGGTTCCGAAGAAGGCTTTCGTTTGCGTGATAGAAACGACGTAGATCGACTTGTTTCTTCTATGGCGGTATACGACGAAATTATTTATGTAACGTACACCGATATCGAAAAAAATAGCGGAAGCATTTCTGCTTTTGACATCACCGGAAAAGTTCTGTCTTCCGCCATGCTTCCCGCTGCTCGTTCCATGGAATTTTTCAATGTATATCTGTCAAGCAAAGGGACTCCCAATGTGTTGATTCAAAACGACATTTATTCTCTTGAAGGACACAAAATCGGAGCATTTTACGAGCCGGATGCAAGTAAGACGTCGGATTACGGCGTCGATGTGGGTAATTTCTCTTATCCTATGACATATCGTCCCCTTGTGCTGAGCAATCTGGGCAATGTATTGACCGTCAGAGAAACACAAACGAAATGGTTCGGAACAAGTGCCGAAGGACGACATTCTGTTAGCGAAGAGATTTTCTATCAGTATGACAATGCCGGAAACCCCATTTCGAAATTCAAAATGACAGAGGTCTATTGCGATCAAGAGCTTCCCTGCGAGATTGCAATCGGAGAGGCGGTTTGCCAAAAGACTGCTCTGGAAACCGTTGCTATCGGGAAAACCGTTTTTGAGAACGTCTTCGATGCTTCTGTTTTTGCCGGAGCAGACGGTGAGTTGTACGCAATTTTGGTCTATACCGACGGTACGAAAATTTACCGCATCAATCCCGGTTATTCCGATGTGGAAATGACCGACTTGGCTTCCATTGGTGATCCTAAAAGCGAGTGTAATATTTGTCAAGAGGCGGAGGGCGGAAGTTCCTCCGCTTCTGCGCTTTTGGCGGAAAACACCGCTGAAACAAGCTCGGATGAAATTGTCGTTCCTGCGCATCCACCCTTTTCTCGGGAGCATGTTCTTGCCCGCGCGAATGATATGCGATTGGTAAAATGGACTTTGCTGCAGGGGCACTTAGTAACGAGATACAGAACGGTTGAAGAGAATGGCGTTGATGTTACTTACAGTTCCATCATTCCACATTATATTAGCCAAGTGGCAGTAGGCGATGAACTCACTGGAATCCCTTATTGCCACGGCGGGTTAAACGGATATGATAATATCAGCGCAACAGATTATCGTTATCGACGTTTTGATGAAGTGGTTGCTTTGGAGCATTCGTCCGGTAATTGGTATACAGCAGGAAATATTAGACACAAAGGACTTTTTCGATACACTATTGGATTAGATTGCTCCGGGTTTGTCGGATCGGCTTATGGACATACGCAAAAATTAGGCGTATCGGATGCGGCGAAATATGGGCATGAAATAAGCGATTATTCACAATTGCAACGCATGGACATGCTCGTATATACGCCAAGCGATGGTCGTCATGTTATGTTGTTTTATGCCTACAATGCTACAACCAAAGAAATCACAGTGATAGACTGTACAGGAGCAACATTGTCCGAAACGCAACTGGCCAACGGACGGACCCAGCCCGCCAATAATGTTGAAATGCGCATTCTTGCCGAGAATGAATATAGAAAGTATACTCTTCGAAGCACGTTTTACGCTCTTGCCACAACCGCAACCCATCATACCTATAGTTGCTCGCACGTTGATGATGAAGGTAATCAATGTACGCCTGCAGTTACAGAAGAGCACGATTGGGAAGTTCCCGATGCATCAAAGCCCTGTGACCGGTACTGTAAGGTTTGCAATTATTCGGATACTTCACTTCACACCTTCACATATCTTGCTACTTCTGCTACGTCCCATACC
>JAZQUQ010000338.1:0-2739 GCA_045631365.1 Eubacteriales bacterium
ACTCCTTGGCTCACAGAACGACATGGCTACGATCCGACTTCGTTACCAAGGACCGCGCTGACGTGGACGCCGCACGAAAAATCCTCGACGCCGACCACGACGGACTGCAGAAGATCAAGGAACGTATTCTTGAATTTATCGCGGTAAAGCAGCTGAATCCCCAGCTGAAGAACCAGATCATCTGCCTCGCAGGCCCTCCCGGAGTAGGTAAGACCTCTCTCGCCGCCTCCATCGCCCGTGCCATGAAGCGGAAATACGTCCGCGTATCTTTGGGTGGTGTCCGCGACGAATCCGACATCCGCGGCCACAGAAAAACCTATATCGGCTCCATGCCCGGCAGAATCATCAACGCCCTCATCCAGTGCGGCTCCATGAATCCCGTGGTTCTCCTCGACGAAGTGGACAAGCTGTGCGGCGATGCTCACGGCGACCCTTCCTCCGCACTCCTTGAAGTACTGGACAGCGAACAGAACAAGTCCTTCCGCGACCATTTCGTGGAAATCCCCGTGGATCTGTCTGAGTGCTTCTTCATTGCTACCGCAAACAATCTCTCCACCGTTCCGAGACCCCTTCTCGACCGTATGGAGATCATCGAGCTGAACACCTACACCCCCGCGGAAAAATTGGCAATCGCCAAAAATCATCTGATCCCCAAGCAGATGAAGAATCATGGTCTCAACAAGCGTCTTCTGAAGATCACCGACGACGCCATCACCGAGCTGATCGCAGGATATACCCGCGAGTCGGGCGTCCGTACCCTGGAACGGGAGATTGCATCCCTTTGCCGTAAGGCGGCGAAGAAGCTGGTGGAAGAGGAAATCAAATCCGTCTCCATTACCGCAAAGACCCTGAAGAATTTCATGGGAGACCGCAAGTTCATTGACGAGGTCATGAGCGAAAGCGCGGAAATCGGTGTCACAAACGGTCTTGCTTATACGGAAGTGGGCGGCGATGTCCTCAAGGTGGAAACCGCTGTCATGGAAGGAAACGGAAAGATCGAGCTGACGGGAACCCTCGGCGACGTCATGAAGGAATCCGCACGGATCGCGGTCAGCTACATACGGGCACACGCCGACGAGCTTGGAGTTTCTCCCGATTTCTACAAGACCAAGGACATTCATATTCACGTTCCCGAGGGTGCAGTTCCCAAGGACGGTCCCAGCGCCGGTGTGACTCTGACCACCTCCCTCGTCAGCATTCTGACAGGCACCCCCGTGAGAAACAACATTGCCATGACGGGTGAGATCACCCTGACCGGACGTGTTCTTCCCATCGGCGGACTCCGCGAAAAGTCCACCGCTGCTTATGCCATGGGCATCCGCAAGATTCTCATCCCCAAGGACAACGTCCGTGACATTGCGGAAATCGACGATACCGTTCGCAGTGAAGTGGAATTCGTCCCCGTCACGAAGATTTCCGAGGTTCTCGACCACGCGCTTCTGAAAAAGACCGCCATCGGAGATGCTCCCTCGCAGAAAACCGACGAGAAGAAGGACGAAACCTCCCCCATGTTCATTCCCGAAGGAAATCCTGTTTACGGCAGTATCCGTTAACTTTCATCACATAGAAAATGGTGTTATTATGAAACCGAATCTGAATAATTCATCTCTGAAAATCTCCGCAGGCGTACCCAAGCAGTTCCCTGCGGACCGCCTTCCCCAAATCGCCTTTTCGGGGCGTTCCAATGTGGGAAAAAGCTCTCTCATCAACTCTCTCCTGTCGAGAAAAAGTCTGGCAAGAGTCAGCGGAGAGCCCGGGAAGACCATTACCATCAATTTCTACGACATTGACAAAAAGCTGTATCTCGTGGACCTTCCCGGTTACGGCTACGCCAAGCGCACCTTTGAGGACAAGAAAAAATGGTCCGCGCTGACCGACGGCTACTTCACGGGGAACCGCAACATCGATTCCCTGAAACTGGTCTGCCAGCTGGTGGACGCAAGAATCGGCCCCACCGAGGACGACCTTGATATGCTCTATTACCTCCGTGAAGCGGAGCTCCCCCATATCATTGTGGCGACCAAGACCGACAAGCTCAACGCCACGGAAAAAGCAAAGTTCAACGCCATCATGGCGGAGGAAGAGCTTTGTGCGGGTACGCCCATCATCATGTACTCCTCCAAAACCAATCTGGGCAGAGACGATCTGTGGAAGACCATCTACGCCGTCTGTGAGCTTTAAAAATTCAGAAAAGACTACAAGGAACGATAAAATTATGATTCTTCATCCCTCTTTTGACACAAACGAACAGGGACACCTGACCATCGGCGGATTGGATGCCGTGGAGCTGTCCCGCGAGTTCGGCACCCCCGCTTATTATCTGGACTGCAATTCCGTCCGCGCCATGTGTCGGATGTACAAGGAAAACTTCGCCAAGTATTTCGGTGAAAAGTCCCTCCCCGTTTATGCGGGAAAGGCGCTTTGCTTCAAGGGACTGTACTCCATCATCGCCGAGGAAGGGCTGGCGGCGGACTGCGTTTCCTCCGGTGAGCTTCACACCGCTCATGCTGCGGGCTTCCCCATGAACAAGGTGTTCTTCCACGGCAACAACAAGACCGATTTCGACCTTGGCTATGCCATTGACCTTGGGGTCGGCATCATCGTTGTGGACGGCATGGACGAGCTTGCTGCACTCAACCGCATTGCGGGAGAAAAGGGTGTCAAGCAGAACATCCTCCTCCGCATCACCCCCGGCATTGACAAGTCGGAGGCCAAGCGGTCTTAGGAAGACAAGACCTG
>JAZQUQ010000339.1:0-5085 GCA_045631365.1 Eubacteriales bacterium
TCGTTCGTGACCCGAAGGTCTTCCTGCTCGACGAGCCGCTGTCCAACCTGGACGCTAAGCTCCGTGCACAGATGAGAACCGAGCTTACCAAGATCCACCAGAAGCTGGGAACCACCTTCGTATACGTTACCCACGACCAGGTCGAGGCTATGACCATGGCTACCCGTATCGTTGTTATGAAGGACGGTCTCATTCAGCAGGTTGACACACCTCAGAACCTGTACGAATATCCCGTAAACCTCTTCGTTGCAGGCTTTATCGGTACACCTCAGATGAACTTCATCAACTCCGTTCTGGAAAAGAAGGGCGACGATCTGTACGTAACATTCGGTTCCAACTCCCTGAAGCTGCCCAAGGAAAAGGCAGAAAATCCCGTACTGAAGGATTACATCGACAAGGAAGTTGTTCTGGGTATCCGTCCCGAATGTATCCATGACGATGCTTCCTCCATCAGAGCAATGTCCGACTCCGTAATCGAAACAGACGTAGAAGTAACCGAACTTATGGGTTCCGAAATCTACCTGTACCTGGTATCCGAAGAAACCAACATGATCGCTCGCGTATCCAACCGCTCCACAGCAAGAGCAGGCGACATCATCAACGTTGCATTTGATATGTCCAGAGTACACATCTTCGATAAGGACACCGAACGCTACATCGTTCATTAATCGAACACTATTTCAAGTTCAAACATAAAAAACTGCCGCTTTCGTTGGTTTCAAACCTTCGAAAGCGGCTTTTTGTTATTCTGGAGAATCGGCAGCAAAGCCGATAACGGTCGGTTTTCGTTAATACGCACCGTTTTCGTTGTTGGCGGTGGCAAGATTCCAATAGAATCCGTGCTGTATTTTTCTTTCGAGAATGCTTTGCAGCATCGCCTCATGTGCCGCCTGCTCCTCTGCGGTCATTTTGTTCTTTTCGTGAGCGACGCAGCTGTGCTCCATGTAGTCGAAGGACAAACGCATGGCGTCGATACGGAACCGTTCGGTATCTGTTTCCGCAAGAGCCTCGGCACGGTCAAGGTGCTCCATCAGCTCATGATACCGTTCAGCCAGCTTGGACAGTGCGTTGTTCGGCTTGATGGTCTGGTAGGCATAGGGCATATATTCGCGGTAGAACCGTCTGCTGTCGTCGATGTTTTCGTCCATGCAGAGAATGCAGCGGTCCGCAGTTTCCGCGTATTCGATCCGCATACATTCTGCAATCTCACGCCAGCCCTTGCCGTAGTAGGCTTCCATAAATTCGCGGATGTGGGTGAAGTAATCCTCCTCGCTGATGTAGGGATTCCACAGAACAATACCCGTCAGATAACAGAGAAGCTCATTATACGCACCGCCCGCATGATTCCACGGGTTCATTTCTTCAAGAATATGGATCGCACCGCATTCCGCAAAATAACGTGCATTCTCACGGAGGGAGATCAGATTGGGGTAAGGCAGCAGGAAAGAACGCCAGTTGCAGAGGTAATCCCAGATGGACATCTGACTGCACTTGTTCTTCCATTCCTCCATTTCCTTGTAGAAACGCTGGGAATTCACCTTGCAGTTGGGGTCGATGAGGGAGTGACGGAAGCAGGCATCCATGGTGCAGTAGCGGATCAGGATGTTGTGCCGTGCTTTTGTCAGCTTCGGAGGCTTACTGGTGTACTGGTAAGCAAAGGTGCGGATAAGCACATTGGGGAATTCCTTTTCGATGGCTTCACCGAGGGCGTTGACAAAGCGGATCAGTGTACCCGAATGGCTTTCCTCCTCTGCGTCAACGGCGGCACAGGCGTCACAGGTGCAGTAGTATTCCGTATCCGCCTGAGAAAATTCGATGATCTCCGTTTCGGGATGTTCACGAAGCTCTGCAAGAATGTTTTCCGTCACCACGCGGAGGACATCGGGGTTGGTGAGACAGAGCTGACCGGGGCCGGTGCCGGGCATGCAGGGCTTTCGTTCCCGGATTCCTGTATCGTCATCGATGGCAAGAGCGAAATACTCGGGATGATCCTTGAAATACACATTCCCGTTGCAGTATTTTCCGAAAGAGTGGCAGCTGCCGGGAACGGTAACATTGCCGCCGTATTCGTCCCCCGTAGGCATACAGTTATTGAGACGGGCATGGGCACTGTATTCCGCAGAATGAACATGGGCATCAAAAGTAGTGCGGCGCGCCAAAAATCCGGGGTTGTCGATGAGGTTGAGGTTGGCGGGGACTGCGCTTTCTCCTTCGGTGGGGATCACGATGCAGTCGGATGCAAAATAGCGGTAACCGAGATACTTTTCCGCAAAGCTATAGGCGGCGTAGAGGGTACCGCGCGCCATGTTGCCGTGGAGGTACAGGTGATTTTCGTCGGAGGCAATGCGGAAGCCGTCATACTTGATTTCGGGATTGGTTTCGGAAGAGCCGAGCACGATGCTGTGGACTGTTTTGGCATGGGATACGGGCAGGGTGATGCCGCAGGACTGCTCGATTACGTCACGAAGAAAGTCGGCGGCGTTTTTTTCGGCTGGGGCAGGATTTTCGGGGAGAACGATGGTGAATTCGGCGATTCTAATGCCGCAGATGGTCAGTTTTTTCATGGTAAATCTCCTTTTGTGCGATTATCTTCCCGCAAAACTGCTGGTCCATACGTTCAGACGGAAATTGTATTTTTCAATATCCTCGTGGAACTGTGCCACCCTTGCCTCGTATTCTTTTTGCTCATCGGGAGTAAGCTTTCCTTTGATGCGGGATTTGATGAACAGGTCCGTATAGTCAACGGAACAACGGCTGCGGCGGATACGGAATCGTTGGGCATCCGTTTCGGCAAGGGCATCGGCACGGTCGAACAGTTCGTAGATTTCGTCCAGATGTTCGCAGTATTCCGTCAGATAATGGTTGGGATAAACGGGCTGGTAAGCAGTGGGGCGATAGTTGGTGCGGAGAAAATCGCGCAGTCCCACAATTTCGGGTTCCGTGCTGCACGACACAGAGCCGATATCCACGTTTTCAAAGCATTTCATTCTGCGGTTGGCGGTGAGAGTATGTTCCATTTCAAGATACTTGCGGATCTCGCGCCAGCCGGGTCCGTAGTATGCCTCCAGGAATTCGCAGATGTGGGTTTCGTATTCCTCGGCACTCATGTAGGGATTCCACAGCAGTTTGGCAATGAGATACGCCTTCAGCTGAGGCCACACTCCCCCTGCGTTGTCGGCGGGATTGCTCTCGGCAAAGAAGTGGATGGTGCCGCAGTCTGCAAAGAAACGGGCGTTTTCGCGGAGGGAGTCAAGGATGGGGAAGGGGGCGTTGAAACTGCACCAGTTGGTGATGTAGTTCCATACGGAAACCTGATGTGCCATCTTGCCCCACTCTGCCATTTCCGCACCGTAAACCGCCGCGTTGGTTTCACAGTTGGGGTCGTTGAGGGCGTGGCGGGAGCAGGCTTCGATGGTGCAGTAGCGGATGAGCACATTGTGTCTGGCTTTGGTTACCTTCGGGGGCTTTCGGGTGTCATGATACGCAAAGGTGCGGACCAATACATCGGGGAATTCCTTCTCCACTTCCTCCGCAATCGCGTTGACAAAGCGGACAACGGTTCCCGCATGGCTTCCTTCTTCTTCATCCACGGCGGCGCATTTTTCGCACCGGCAGTATTGTCTGTTGTCGCACTGGGAGATTTCCGCAATCTTCATCTCGGGATGCTCGCGGAGCTGTTTCAGTACGTTTTCCGTTACAATGCGGATCACGTCGGGGTTGGTAAGGCAGAGCTGACCGCCATCCCAAGTGTTATCGCACCAAATACGCTTTCCTTCTCCGGTCTTCTCGTCGATGACATAGGAGAAATATTCGGGGTGTTCCTCGAAGTACAGCTCAGGGGGACAGAGACGGTTGAAGGTGTGGCAATCCCCGTTGATGGGTTCTGTACCGCCGAATTCTTCTCCCACGGGGACGCAGTCGTTGAGGCGGCAGAAGGCACTGTATTTTGCGGATCTCATATGCTGGTAGCAGTCGGTTCGCCGTGCGGCAAAAACGGGGTTATCGATGATGTTTAAGTTTGCGGGGACATCGGCTTCTCCTTCGGTGGGAATGACGATACAGGAGCCTCCCACGCCGCAGTCGCACCCTGCGTCAGCATCGTCGGCAAAATATCGGTAGCCGATATACTTTTCTGCAAAATCATAGGCGGCGTAAAGGGTGCCTCTTGCCACATTTCCGTGGAGATAGAGGTGGTTTTCGTCGGTGGCAATGCGGAAGCCGTCCCATTTGATTTCGGGATTCTTTGCACAACAGCCGATGACGATGCTGTGGGCTGTTTTTTTGTCCGAAACCGGCAGGATTACACCGCAGGATTTTTCGATTACGTCACGGAGAAAATCGGAGGCGGTTTTCTCGGCAGGTGCGTGGTTTTCGGGGAGCACGACGGTGAATTCCCTGATATCGTGTCCGCAGACGGTCAGTTTTTTCATGAGTAGACCCTCCTTGTGAAAAAATGTGCTTTTTACGCTCATTTTAGCATATTGTTGAGGGGTTGTCAATGAAATGACGGATTTTTTGTGCGTTTTTTTGTTCGGCTGCAGGTTGAGGCTGAAAAACAAAAAACACCCGCGAGTTTTTTCACGGGTGGGGAAAAGAAAAAGGTGTATCTCTATTGAGATACACCTTACTTGAAAGGGTGAATGATGGGATTCGAACCCACGACCCCCAGGGCCACAACCTGATGCTCTAACCAACTGAGCTACATCCACCGAATGTACGGAACATTATAGGTTTATATAATGAACCGCTTTTCACACAACATACCCTTTGGGAGGCGATTGCCGGGAGCGATTGCTCCACCCAAGTCGGTACATCGCATGTAACGTACCTTGGGGGATTCGAACCCTCGACCTACTGCTTAGAAGGCAGTTGCTCTATCCAACTGAGCTAAAGGTACTCATGACGGAATCCTTGACTTTACAGTCGGGAATCCGTGTAATAAAAATGGAGCGGGTGATGGGAATCGAACCCACATAACCAGCTTGGAAGGCTGGAATTCTACCACTGAACTACACCCGCATATGTCCTTGAAACATCGCCCTAATATAATACCAAGTCGGAGGCCAAGCGGTCTTAGGAAGACAA
>JAZQUQ010000340.1:0-5012 GCA_045631365.1 Eubacteriales bacterium
CGGTCTGTTCGCTGTCTTCGGGGGCGGTTTCGGCGGAAGCAGTTTCGGACGAGTTGGTGATTTCGGCGGTGCCGTTGTTCATGACGTTCGCCTGTGGGATTTCGATGGGTTCATTCTTGTCGCAGCTCACCATAGTGCCGCAGATGAGAAGAGCGATCAATAATGCAGTCAATTTTTTCATAGTTGTAGTTCCTTTCAAATCATATTATTTGTCCCGTTTGCGTGTGCGGAGGTATGCAAGCCCAGTGTAAACCACCACCAAAATGACAAAAAATCCGATGCAGCTCACGACTTTTGTAAGGTTGGTGTCAAAAGTACGGGTCGTGTTTTCAAACTGGTCGGTGTCATAATGATAAAAATAATTGAACACCTTATCGGGATACGGCTTCAGATAATCCCCATATCGAGGGTCGATCCGAAAGCGAATTCTCGAATACACCGCCGAATTGAAAAGCACGTAACCGATGGAGACGATGGCGGCGGGAATTCCGCTGCGGAACAATGCCCCGAGAAAATAGGTAAAGGCAATGTAAAAGAGCATCCCCGGTAATGCAGTGAAAACGTAGATTCTGAGAAGCCGCACGGTGGAGTCCGTAAGATAAGTCATCATATCCATAGAGGGGACGCCCCCTCTTGTGAAGATATACGTATGAAAATACGCAAAATCCACAAGCAATCCGAGGACGAAATGGAACACAGCCAAAGCTGTCAATCTTCCGAGGAGGTAACGGCTCGGCTTGATCCCCGCCGCTTTTTCGATCTCATAGAAATTATCGCCGTAGTCACGATTCAGCACCAGCACCGTGGTTACAGCAATGAGAAACGGCATGGTCAATCTCATCACGGAATTGGCGGAATTTGCCACTTTCTTGATGTAGGTATTAAAGCCAACAACAAATCTTGGATCAGTATCCATAATAAATTCCGTATGATCGGCGTTATAACCGCCAAAGGTCGGCTCAGTGATCACACTGACCAGCTCCATAACGACGATCATCAGCACCAGCCAAAAGGTAGGGGTACGGGTGATGTTCTTTATGGTGTTTTTAAAGGTTGCGTAAAACATGGGTTCCTCCAAAGTTTTTTATAAAATCAAGATTCTCCGTCAGTCATGGGGGGCATAACCATTTCCGGAATTTCTTTGATTTCTGTGGGAAACATCAGTGCAGTAAGCTCCCCTTTCAGCTCTTCGGGCCATTCGGCCTTGCTTCTGTGCTCACGATCAAAGTAGACATAGTGATCCGTATCAGTTTCACTCCAAAAAACATCGCCCAGTAAATGGGTATTGCGACCACATTCATCGATGAAATAGATTTCACCAGTATTATCGAAAAGAACAAGCAGTCCTAGCACGCTCTTTCGAGGTACTCCTTCATTGAACGTGAGCAATGTTTCCGCCATAATTGTGGGCACCTCGGCCCACACTCCCTCTGAATATAACCTCTCCATATCAGTCATAATTTTTTCGCTGAGCCCATTGAAGGTGAATTTCATCTTGTCCACAATGATATCCGCTTTTTCCTCTTCATTTAGCTTGATCAAGGTCAAATCACAGGTGTAGGATGCGTATTCTTCCTCTGGCTGGAATGCAAAATAATTCTTGTACCCTGCGATAAACTGGCTAAAGGCTTTCGATTGAGTTTTGATCTTCTCACCGTTTTCATCGAGGTAGGTGATCTTCACCCTTGCCTTGTAGTCGATATCCGTTTCGTTTGTCACGGTCAAAAGCAGCACATCTCCTTGGGAATAGCTGGTATATTGATCTGCGAAGCTGTTACCTTTGTAGTAGTACTTCTTCCCGTAGATGGTGAAGCCCTGCTGGGAGTCGTCCTGGTCGTAGTCGGCGAAGAGGACCTCTTCCGCCGCCTGTGTTTCCGCTGCTTCGGTTCCGTTTGTGGGAGTGTTGAATTCATCCTTGTCGCAGCTCATCATGGTGCCGCACGCAAGGAGGAGGGCGAGGAGGAGGTGGGCAGTATATCGTTTCATAATCTTATCTCCTTTTCAATCATACTCATTCTCCGTCAGCGAGAGCGGTGCCGCCTGTGGTTTCTCTCCGTCGTTCAAACAGCCACTCCAAAAGGGAGATATCCTCATCAGTCACATAGGGGATGGCATGCCCGTAGACGTTCGTCTCACGGTAGGTAGATTCCTCTGAGCCGTAGGTCATCAGAATATGGTTCCAGAGTCGCTGACGGGGGGCGTCAAAATATTTGTCCACGGTATCGTAAACGTGGCAGACGTGTACATCGAACGCCTCGGGTTTCGTCTGCTGAAGAACCATGGTTCCGTCGGATTTTCCGCTGCAGGGATAAGCCACGCCGCACACGGGAGCCGCCGCGGAGATGTACTCGGGATAACGGATGACCATGTCCCACGTACCGTCGCCGCCCATGGAGACGCCCATGGCATACTGACGGGAACGGTCGGTGCTGTATTCCTCGTTGATGCAGTCAAGAAGCTCCGCCACGGCATCAATGATCGTTCCGTGCCACCATCCGCCGGTGGGACACTGGGGTGCGATGACGATACTGTTGAAAGCGGGGCTTTTCGCGTTGGTAAAGAGGGGGATCAGCTGGTGCATGTGGCGTTCGTTATCCATGCCCTGCTGTCCGTTGGTGTGGAGGAACAGCAGCACGGGGTATTCTTCGCTTTCCTCATACTCAAAGGGAATGAAATAGCGGTAGGGGATGGTGATTCCATTGGAGGCGGTGAACTCGCCGTACTCAAAATCGGCGTTCACGTCGAAATCCAAGGCGTATTCCACGTCCACCTTGGGCTTTTCCTCAACGGGCGGTTCTTCTCTTGCGGGATCGGTGAGACGATTTTGTGCGTACAGCCATTGGAGGACGGAAATGTCATCCTCGGCGGCAAAGGCAAAGGTAAAGTTCGTCTCCTTGCCGAAGCATTCTTTCAAAATGAAATTTTCCGCCCCCATCTCCGAGAGGGTCTCCTGAAGAAGGGCTGCGTGGGATTTGAGGTAGCTATAAAACCCGTTATACGCCAGACACACGGGGATTTCCGCCATGGCTTCGGGAAGATTTGCCACGGTGATCTCCCCGTTGTATTCTAAGAAATAGATGCCCGATTCCCCCTGCAGAACAGCGGCAGAAATTCGGTTGGGATAGGTCGCCATCATCTGACGAACGCCGTCCGCACCCATATCAATGCCTACGTAATACTGTCTTGCGGGGTCGGTATTGTAGGTCTCGTTGACGGAATCGATCAGCTCCATCAGCGCCTTTTGAATTCGGGTTCCTCCACCCCAGTCATCCGCAACCGGGCATTGAGGAATCAGAACAATGCTTCGGTAGGCGGGGCTTGTGGGGTGCTCGAACAGCATTTCCGCTTCGGTCAGCTGTTTTTCGTTGTCGTTTCCCTCGTAATGGATGCTATGGAGGCACACAAGGAGGGGATAGGAAACCTTTGGGTCATAATCCTCGGGTACATAGAGACGATAGCGGAATCCTAACCCGTTTGAGCCGCGGAAAACCGCCCCTTCCGTGTCCTCGGTGAGATCGAAATCCGCAGGACGGTACGCTTCCCCACCCCATCCAATGGGATACGCATCGGGAAGCATACTGTACTGGAACAGCCGAAGGGCGTCGGCAAGATCCACGGTGACGTTTTTGTCAAAATCCACGGAGCCTGTGTAGTCTATGGGGTAAAGCTCCGGCGTCATACTGTATTGGAACAAAGACAACGCATCTTTAAAATCCACTCCTCCGTCTCCGTTGACGTCACCGAGAAGAGGCTCGTTCACAGCGGTCTCCGCCATCACGGCAGTATTTTCTGCATCCTCGGCACCGGTCAGCAATGCGGAGGATGCAGCCATCAAAAATGCTGTCAGAAAAAGAATCGTTTTTTTCATCATCGTATCTCCCTTCTAAGCCTTACTCTGCCGCCGTTTCGGCATTCTCCTCAAAATAGCCCCACAGCGCGATGTCTCCCCAAACGGCTACCCCCTTGGTGTCGTTGTAAATTCTGTAATACCGATATGCCGCAGGGGTCAGGGCGTCGTCGTCGAAATCGGACTCTCCGTCGAAGGGGGCTTCGTCAAAATAATACGCAATGCCGTCCTCCATATCCCATGCGTATTGCTCGTACTCCTCATAATTGTCCCCCAGCTGAAGGATGAAATCCCAGTTTTCCCCGTCGTTGGAGCCTTCCACAATCATGCCGTAAAGCACGTGAGGGCGATTTGGGATGCCGTCCCCTTCGTAATCGGGCGCCCACATCTGCACGTCGGTCAGCACCGCGGGAGATTCCAGCTCGATACCAACGTAATAATCCTCGCCGCCCTCCACTTTGTAATCCACGTAGGTGGTCATAGTACCGTCAAACACGTCTTCGATGGAGCCTGTGGCGAAGTTCATGGGTCCCTGCACAAGGGCGGTGCCGGGGAGTGTGGTCAGGTTATATTCCTCCCCGGGGTTGATCTCCACGGGAGTGCGATTTACTACAACGGAGGTAGATTCCTTCTCCTTTGCGGGTGTTTTATCGGTTTCTTTTGGGGTGGTCGTATTCTGAACCTTGTCCTTTTGCGTGTTCTCGGTTTTGGGTTCGGTATTCTGACAGCCGATCATTGCGGAGGTGGCGAGAATGATGGTAAGAAGCATTACAGTAAGTTTTTTCATGACGTTAAATCCTTTCATTGTTCAAAATTTATATAATTTTTCGTAATTCCAATAAATTGGGCTGACCTTGCACCCGCGGCAATTTCAAACGGATGCAAGGTCGGAGCCGTATATATACTGAGACGGGTTTGCGTGGATTCAAAAAGGAGAGATCTGCTGCTTTTTCGCTTGGGGGAACTATACTACACTGCACCCGCAAATCCCGTCTTCGGTATATCTAGTTCTTCCCTATCCCGAACAGTCGCGGGAGGGACGTACCAAATCTCTTGATCAGTGTTCTGCTGAAGTATCCCTCCGCTGGGCATACAGCCAATCGAGGACGGAGAGGTCTCCTGCATTTACGTGGATGGCGCAAATAGCGTGCCCGATGCCTGTGGA
>JAZQUQ010000341.1:0-15358 GCA_045631365.1 Eubacteriales bacterium
GTTGATTTTTGTTAAGATCGCAAAATATTTCTCGCAAAAAAGGCTTTCCTCTCTGTGTTACACATCTGAGAAAAGCCTTTTTCACTTTATTCCGTCGTACCTTATTCCGCTTCAGAGAAATTGTCCTTGCCTACCGCGCAAAGGGGACATTCGAAATCCTCGGGCAGGTCCTCAAACTTTGTGCCGGGTTCGATTCCAAGCTCGGGAGCACCCGCTTCTTCATCATATTCCCATCCGCATACGTCGCATACATACTTTTTCATATCAAATTCTTCCTTTCAGATTATAGATTTTCTTAAAGCACCAGAGAAGGTGCGGTGTAAACTCTTGTGCCAAGCTCCTGGTTCAGCATATAAAGGCTCTTGGGGTCGGAGCCGAACAGCTCCAGTTTGGTGATCAGATCGTTGGCGTTGGTCTCTTCTTCGCCCTGCTCCTTCACGAACCAGTCAAGGAACTGCATGGTGCGGAAATCCTTCACCTCGTAAGCCGCAGCGTAAATGTCGTTGATGAGGGACGTTACGTAGATTTCGTGATTCAATCCCGCTTCAAGGACTGCCATGTTGCTCTCGAACTCGCTTGTGGGAGTATCGATTGCCCCCAATCGGACGGGCATATTGTTGTTCTGCAGGTAGGTGTAGAAGAGCATGGCATGGTCTCTCTCCTCCTGTGCCTGAATCATGTACCAGTTGGCAAATCCGTCCAGTCCCTTTTCCTCGAAATAATTGGAAAACGACAGGTAAAGATACGCCGAGTAAAATTCCTTATTGATCTGCTGATTCAACAGCTCATGCACTTTCGCATTCAGCATGGTATACCTCCTATTATAAGTAATTCTATATTTGATCCATGTATAAAAGTTTTTGAAAGGGGCTTGGGGAAAACTTTTTTCAAAAAGGTTTCCCCAAATCACGTCCCCCCTCACTGAATCGGTTCGAAATCAGCCGCACCGTGCTTGCAGAGGGGGCAGACAATGTCTTCGGGGAGGGTGTCTCCCTCGTAGACATAGCCGCAAATCTTGCAGACAAATCCCTTCTTGCCTTCGGTTTTCGGCTTGGGCTTTACGTTTTCGTGGTAGTAGGTGTAGGTCATGGTGGTTCTGTCGGAAATGACCCTTGCCTCGGTTACGGAACAGATAAACATACCGTGTGTGTCAAGGTCCACGTACTGCTCCACCTTCAGGGACATAAAGGAGTTGATGTAACGGGGGAGGAACACCAGCCCGTTATCGGAACGGAGGGGCTCGCATTCCGCAAACTTATCCACGTTTCTTCCGCTTTGGAAGCCGAACTGCTCAAACACCGCAAAGGGAGCATCCTCGGTGAGGCAGTTCATGTTCATGATGCCCGTCTGCTTGATCACGTGGTGGGAATAGTTTTCTTTGTTGTTGGTCACGGCAATGCGGTTGGGGGTGTTCGTCACCTGTGTCACCGTGTTCACGATCAGGCCGTTGTCCTTCTTTCCGTCGTTGGATGTAACCACGTACAAGCCGTAGCCGATGTTGAAGAGTGCTGTCAAATCGTTCTTGTTCGCCGTTGCATCCTGCTGTGCCAGATATTCCCTGCAAAGCTCTTCCACCAGTGCGTTCAACTGTGTGGAGCTTTCTTCATTCAGGGCAGACAGAATCTTAACTGTAGTGTCGGTGAAGGTCAGATTCTTGCAGTTCTCCAGCATTCCCTTCATAACCTTCGCTGCAAGAGGAGCCCAGCTTCCGTTTTCGATGAGGGCAACGGTTCTGTTCTGGAAATTCCGCTCGGTCAGATGCTGGATAAAGTCCCGCATCTGGGGGAAGATTTCCGCGTTGTAGGTCGTGGTCGCCAGCACAATCTTGCTGTAACGGAAGGCGTCTGCCACCGCCTCGGACATATCTCCTCTTGCAAGGTCATGCACCACAACCTTGGGGCATCCGTTTCCGCTTAACTTTTCCGCAAGCTGGAGAACCGCCTTCTTGGTATTTCCGTAAACGGAGGTGTATGCAATCACGATGCCCTCTTCCTCCGGCTGATAGCTGGACCACGTGTTGTAAAGGCTCAGATAATGCCCGAGATTCTCGCTGAGCACGGGACCATGGAGAGGACAGATCTTCTGAATATCCAGCCCGCCCGCTTTCTTGAGAAGGGACTGCACCTGTGCACCGTATTTTCCCACAATACCGATATAATACCGTCTTGCCTCGTCATCCCAAGGTTCCTCATGATCAAGGGCACCGAATTTTCCGAATCCGTCGGCGGAGAAGAGCACCTTTTCCGTCATATCATAGGTCACGATGACCTCGGGCCAATGCACCATGGGTGCCGCCACAAAGGTCAGGGTGTGATAGCCGAGGGGGAGTGTATCCCCTTCCTTCACGATCATGCGGCGGTCTTCGTAATCCGTGCCGAAGAAATTCTTCATCATAGCGAACGCCTTCTGAGAGGACACAATCACCGCATCGGGGTAGGTCTTTGCAAAGGTGTGGATGTTTGCCGCGTGGTCGGGCTCCATGTGCTGAACGATCAGATAATCGGGCTTTCTTGCCCCAAGCACGTTCTGCAAATTGTCCAGCCATTCGTGAGTGAAGTTGGCATCCACCGTGTCCATCACGGCGATTTTCTCATCGATAATCGCGTAAGAGTTATAGGAAATACCGTTCGGAACCTTGTACTGTCCCTCAAACAGATCAACCTTGTGGTCGTTGACGCCGATATATTGAATGGAATCTGTAATATACATGGGATATCCTCCGTAGTTTTTCGTTAAGTATAACTCATTTTCTCTGCAAAATCAAGAGATATTTTGCAACTTATTCCAGTATTTTTCCGTCTGTGGTAATGGTGACCACCTGCCACGGAATGAATTTCCCGTCGGTCATCATAACCTCCTGCAAGGCACGTTTTGCCGCATGCTCAAGACCGCCGCAGCAAGGAACCTCCATTCGGACAATCTTTACGCTTCTGATGTCGTTGCTGCGGATGATGGCAGTCAGCTTTTCCGTATAATCCCCTTCGTCCAGCTTGGGACAGCCGATCAGCGTAATGTGATTCCGCATGAAATCCTCATGAAAGCTTCCGTAGGCGTACGCCGTACAGTCCGCGGCGATGAGCAGGTTTGCCCCGTCGAAATACGGTGCGTTGACAGGAACCAGCTTGATCTGACAGGGCCATTGCCGAAGCTGACTGATCCCGCCCGCAGCTCTCACCGAAACGGAATCCCGTCGGATGGTCTTTGACTGTGTACCGGGACAGCCACAGGGAAGCTTTTTGGGCTGAGATACGGGAGTATGTACCGTTTTTTCCTGTTTGGCTTTTCTCACAGCCGCCTCGTCATAAGCGGGGGCTTCTCTCTCCTCAAAGGAGATGGCGTCGGTGGGGCAGGCGGGGAGACAATCCCCCAGTCCGTCGCAGTAATCCTCTCTTGTCAGCTTTGCCTTTCCGTTTACCATCTCAATAGCACCTTCATGGCAAGCCGCCGCACAGGCGCCGCAGCCGTTACACAAATCTTCGTTGATTTTTATAATCTTTCTCCGCATAGGATGAATCCTTTCTTTGGGAATTTTCTGTCCCGTCTTGCTTTTATGGCATTATTATAGTATAATTAACGCAGATATTCTGTTGAATTTTCAACAAAACAAAAGATTTTCAAAAAAATTTTAATCACAGGTATACTATGGAACAATATCTTCCCATTCTGCGCCGCTGTTCCCTGTTTTCGGGTATTGAGAACAGCCATCTCACGAAAATGCTGACCTGTCTGGGTGCAAGAATCGAGTCGTTTGACAAAAAATACACCATCCTTGCCGAAGGAACACAGGCGAAGACCATCGGAATCATGCTGTCGGGCACCGCGCAGATCATCCGCATCGATTATTACGGCAACCGCAGCATTCTTTCCGAGGCAGGCCCCGCCGATATCTTCGCCGAGGATTTTGCCTGTGCGGAGGTCAACGCCATCCCCGTTACCGTCATCGCCAATGAGCCTTGTGAAGTTATGCTCATCGACTGCGGACACATTCTCCACACCTGTGCCAACAACTGCGGCTTCCATCAGCGGCTCATCTTCAATCTGATGAAATCCCTTGCTGTAAAAACCATTCAGTTCCACCAAAAGCTGGAGATCACCGCCGGTCGAACCACCCGAGACAAGCTGATGACCTATCTGATGTTTCAGGCACAGAAGGCGGGGCGGGCGGACTTCGAAATCCCCTTTGACCGACAGGAGCTGGCGGATTACTTAGAGGTAGACCGAAGCGGACTTTCCGCCGAAATCAGCAAGCTCCGACGGGAAGGAATCCTGGATAGCGAAAAGAACCGCTTCACTCTCCTGTGATCAGGTAAAATCTTTTATTTTGTTCTCTTCCGTCCGTTCGAATTCCACCACACGTCGGGCGAGATCGAGAGCGTCCCCTTCCACTCTCTCCTTTTCGAGACGGCACAGGGTCTTCTCAAGGGAATCCGCCCCCATCCCCGTTCCCTTTTCGATGATCCGGGCGATGTGTTTATCGGAGGAATCAAACAGGGTGTTCAGCCCGGCTCCCGTGCGCGCCATCAGCTTCTCGGCGGCAGAGCGCTTCTCGGGAGTGACCCCATGATGCTTCAGCATCGTCCCCGCTTCCTCCGCATAGGCGGAATACTGCTCCATCTGACCGGTGACGTTCCGCATGAGAAACCGGTCGCGGATCATGGGGATCATATTCCCCAGATTTTCGCTTCCCTCGGTTACGTTTCGGTAAACTGCCGAAAGAAGCTCTTCGGTGTATTTGGTGTCGTTCATATCCTTCCTCCCTGCATGTTTGAGTCATACGGGTTTATTATCCGCTTTTCCGCCCCAAAATATGACTTCCTCCCAAAGAAAAACAGGGTAAAATGTAAAAAGACCTTTAACTTTTCAAAAGTACGCCTATCGCCTCTTGTAAAACAAAAAATTTGTTATATAATATAATGTGGTATTATGATATTCCCCCAAAACAAGCACAGAGGTACCCATGAAGCTTAACGATATTCTGAAACATATAAACCCAAAGGGAAAGAGTGAAGAGGCCCCCCTTCCCCCTTTGAGCGAGGAAGAGTTCACTCTCCACATCCCCAGCGAAGGGGACGGTTATGAAAACGGCCGTTTCCTGAACTCCGTGGAACAGTTCTCCGAGGCCGATCTCGATTCCCCTGCCCCTGTGGAAGAGAAGAAGAAGTTCAATACACAGGATCTCCCCCGCCGTCTCCTCCTTCTCCTTTTCTCCGCCGCCTTCCTTGTGAGCTGCGGTTTCCTTGTCAAAAGTCTGATCACCAAATACAAGGCTGTGGAAATTTACAATAAGTTGGAAGAGGAATTCTTCGGTGCGGGATTTGACTTCAACTTTACAGGCACACAAACCGTGGAGGAGCGAGAAATCAGCCTTCTCAATCGGGACAAGGGACTTTCTCCCCTCCATTCCTGGACGGTCCTGATGTCGGGTGAAACCATCAATTCCGATCTTCACGAAAAGGATACGGAGAAAAAAGAATACAACGAAGAACTGGAAAAAATGCGGGCGGGACTTGCCTCCCTTGCCAAGATCAATCCCGATATTTACGCATGGATTACCGTGGAAGGCACCCGAATCAATTACCCCGTTTGCCAAAGCTCGGATAACGACTACTATCTGAACCACGCCTACACGGGCGATTATCTCCCCGAAGGCTCGATTTTTGCGGATTACAGAAATCTGCCTTCCATTGACGACAACTACAATACCGTATTCTACGGACACAATCTGACCTCCGGCGGAATGTTTCACGATGTAACCAAATTCGCCAAAGAGGAATACATGACGGGAAAGCTGATCTACGTCTATACCTTTGAAGGCGTATTCATTTATGAACCCTTCGCCTTCTACGAATCCCGTTTCGATTATAACTACTTCAAAACCAATTTCAGCGGAGCGGAAGAATTTATTGCTTTCGCGGAAGAAGTCCAGGGAAATTCCGCCGCTGTGGCAAAAAACATGACCTTTACGAAAGACGACCGCCTTCTGACCCTCTCCACCTGCACCAACGGATACTATACCCAGCGGTACGCTCTCCACGCCAAGCTGATCATGTCCATCACAGACTGACGGCAGCCCAATTCAAGCAAAGGATTCTCTGACATGACCGAAATACTGAATCTCCTCCGATGCCCCAACTGCGGCTCGGAATTGAACCGTGCGGAAAAAAGTCTCGTCTGCCAAAACCGACACACCTTTGATATCGCCAAAAGCGGCTACGTGAATCTCCTTCCCCCCGGGAAAGGCAAAAACGCCCACACGGGAGACGACAAGGGGATGGTGGATGCCCGCATGAATTTTCTGAAGCAGGGCTTCTACACCCCAATCTCCGACACAACGGCAGCCCTGATTGCGGAACATTCCCCCGCGGCTGAACTCCTTACCATATGCGACATGGGTTCGGGAGAAGGGTGGCATTCCTGCCGTATTGCGGAAAAAGCGGCGGAAATCACCGACCAAAACGTCCTCCTTGCAGGGGTTGATGCCTCCAAATACGGTGCGGAGCGAGCCTCCAAGCTGTCCCGCAGCCGGAATTTGATGCCGAAAGACGGAATCGGCGCCCCCCACAGCGAAAAGGTAGGAGCCTATTTCTTCCCTGCCAATCTTTTCCACACTCCCTTTGCCGACGGCTCCTTTTCTGCTGCCGTCAGCATGTTCGCCCCCATTGCGTGGGAAGAGACGGCAAGAATTCTCGGTGACGACGGAATCCTTGTGGTTGTTTCCTCGGGAAGAGAGCATCTTTTGGAGCTCCGTTCCCTGATCTACAGCGACGTCCATCTTTCCGACGAGGAAATCCCGCAATCCGAGCTCTTTGACTTCGTGGAAAGACAAAAGCTCCGTTACACCGTCACTCTTCCCGACAAGGAAACCATCGGAAATCTGTTTATGATGACACCGTTCTTCTACAAGACCACGGAAAGCGGAAAAACACGCCTTCTCTCCCGTGACACCTTGGATGTCACCGTGGAAGTAAACTACACAATCTACAAAAAACGCCGTATCAATGACGGCTGCAAATGAGGTATAAAAATGAAACTGACTGTATGTATCCCCATGTATAACGAAGCGGAAATCGTAAGCGGCGCGGTCACTCAGCTGGCAGAAAAGCTGGAATCCGCAGCCCCCACCCACGGCTTTGAATATGAAGTAATCTTCTCCGACGACGGTTCCGCAGACAACTGCAAAAAAATCGCAGAGGAAACCATCGCCTCCCTCACCCTCCAAAGCGGTGTGATCAAGGTTGTCCGTTCCGACGTGAACATGGGCAAGGGCCACGCGGTTCGTCTTGCTGTCCGTCATTCCACAGGCGACATCGTCCTCTACACCGACTGCGATCTGGCATACGGCGTTGACGTAATCCCCGAGGCGTATGACATTATGACAAAGGAAGACTTCGGCGGAGACGTTCTCATCGGCTCCCGAAATCTCCGTGCGGACGGCTACGAGGGCTACACCTTCATGCGCAAGGTGGCATCCAAGTGCTACATCAAGGTTCTCTGCACCATCGCAGGCTTCAAGCTTACCGACTCCCAATGCGGCTTCAAGGCCTTCAAGGGGGACGTAGCGAGAAAGGTCTTCTCCTACGCCACCATCAACGGCTGGGCATTCGACTTTGAGATTCTGATGACCGCCCAGAAGCTGGGTTACAAAATAAAAGAATTCCCCGTGAAGATCATCAATCACAGGGAATCCAAAATTCATCTTGCCGGCGACAGCATTCGTATGCTCCGCGACCTGATGAAAATCAAAAAGCACGTTGCAAAGAACGTAAAATAATCGTCCCGAACCCCATCGGTGGTCTTACGAATAAAAATCGTGGCCGCCGATGCTTGCAACAAAGGTACAGTTATTGGGCACCCAGAAGCTGGTTGCAAGCTTCGGATTCAGAAAATACAGAATATCCTCATTCAAGCGGTATCCGTCCAGACAAAGCATTGCCGCGATGACGGATTCCTCGTTTGGGGTATTCTGAATCTGACCGTTGACCGTGGGGGTAAACTGAACCCCATGCTTTCGGTCAAAAATCACGTCATACAATTGGTCGGGGAACTGGGCATCCGCTACACGGTTGAGAATCACCGTCCCCACCGCCAACTTTCCGAGAAAAGGCTCGCCCTGTGCTTCCGCGTGGATGATTCTGGACAGCCAGTATAGATCCTCCCCGTTGTAGTAGCTGTCTGCGGGTAAAAGTGCCCCTCTCTCCCGCGTCAGATACGCCGTTCTGTCCGTCTCATTCCATTGACAGTCAAAGCCAAAGGCCTTTGCCATCGTCCGAAGAGGGACGTACAGAACACCCTCGTCGGTAAAAATTCCCTCGGAACACCAAAGGTACCGTCCGTTGGCGATCAGATACCTTCCGTCCTTTCGGGCACTCAGGGTAAGGCTGTCCGTTACCACAGAGGCGGTGTCGGTCTCTTCGTCCCACGTGACGACGGCGTTGTCAACGGTGCAGGAAAACTCCCTGAGCCTTACATAAGCACTCCCGTTGACCGTTCGGACTTCTCCCTCATACATCAGCCCGTCGGTCCGTACCGTGATGTCGGCGGCACCTGCGCCTGCTGCTGTGAAAAGGGCAACGAGACAACCGAGACTCAAGCCCCTGAGCCATTTTTTGAATCCTTTCATATGTGTTTCCATCCTTTCTATGTTGATTCTGCGGCGATATGTAGTTTTTTATTCCATACTGTCAAATCCGTTGTCGCCGTCTATATTATAACACATTTTCCCCATAATGTTAACAGGTAATATCTCTCATGGAAGGGCTTCCTGATTCTTCCGCCCTTCTGAACCGCTTCCACATGATTCTATACCGCAGACGAGGTACCGTAATGAGCTTATTTCGGCGACATAGAAATAGCCGCTTTTTCAAAAACACCCTTGCTTTGACGCTTTCCCTTCCCCTTTTGTTTTCCACGACCGGCTGTGATATGATTATTATAAACGATCTGTCGTGGGATAACGTGTCGATTCCTGAAACCGACGAAAAAAAATCCGACGAAACCGCCTACGTCCCCGTGGATTACACCCTTTACCACCCCTCCGAGGACTATTACGGAATTTCGGAAGACTATCTGAACAGTCTCCCCAAACGGGATTACGACGGCAGCGTGTTCTTCATCACAGCACCGAGTACGGACTATATCGATCCCGATAACACCGGCAACACCTTCACACGCATGGTGTATGAAAGAAACCGCAGGGTGGAGGAGTTCTATAACGTATCCATTATCACATCCGAGCAGTCGGCGGACACCATCCTTACGGAGATGAAGCAGGCAGCCGTATCCGATTCGTACTATACGGACTTAATGATGATCCCCCTTTACATGACCGGTCAGTTCCGCCTCAGTGGGTTGCTTCACAATCTCCGTTCTCTCCCCTTCCTGGATCTTTCCGCCCCCTATTTCCACAGCGAATCCGTCGCCATGACTTCCGCAGGATACGAAACCTACGGTGTGTCCGGATTTGCCACCCTGAATCCCACCGCCTTTTCCGCAATCTTCTTCAATTCGGATATGGTAACGGAAGCAGGGTTGGAGCTGCCTTATTCCCTGGTCAAGGACAGAACGTGGACGTGGGAACGCTTCTTTGAATACACCTCTGCCGTCACCGCTCCGAACGGTACGGAAGGAACGGGAATCATCACCGTAGGGGCAGAGAGGAACGCATCGCGGCTGGCTGACCTCATTTTCATCTCCTGCGGAAACACCTTTATCAATGCCGCAAGCAAGCAGACACCGAAAATCGCCTTCACCAAGGAAAGTGCCGCCTACGCCGTATCCGCAGCCAATCGAATTCTCACCGATTCTGCCGCCAAGATCGACGCCGACGGGAATGGGATGGGACAGTTTGCAGAAGGAAACATGCTGTTCCTCTGCGAGTATCTTTCTGCCATCCCCACTCTTACCGATTCTGCGGCAAATTGGGGTATTGTTCCCCTCCCCCTTCAGCAGGAAAACGACCTGTATCGCACTCTGATCTCCAACAACGAGCTGATTCTGACCGTCCCCGCTAACCACACCGACGGCGAATTTGCCGGGCTCGTTCTTTCCGCGCTGAACGCCGCCTCCTACGGATACCTGTATGAGGAATACGTAAACTATACCCTGGCGTACCACCTCCGCGATAACACCTCCGCCGATATGCTGGAGATCATCCTTGACACCGCCGCTTTCGACTTTGCCTTGGCGTTCGGAAATTCGTACCCTTCCCTTGCACAGGGAACCTACGTCCTCATCCGTGAAGCGGCAAAGAACAACGATCTCGACACACGATTTGACGCCGCGGCATACACCACCGAAAAAGCCCTCGCACGGGATTTCGGTACGGGAAATTAACTTAAAACAATACAAAAAGGGGATGACGCACAGCAATGCGACACCCCCGCTTTTGTTTCTCTATTCCTTACTTAATACTCTCGCTGATTACGTCAGCCATAGTATAGAATCCCTTCTTCTGATCCGCCAGCCAAAGTGCGGCACGAATGGCACCCTGTGCAAACAGATCACGGCTTCCTGCGCTGTGGGAAAGGGTGATCACCTCATCCTGTCCCGCGAAGATTACGCTGTGTTCGCCCACAATGGTACCGCCGCGGATGCTGGAGAAGCCGATCTCCTTCTTTTCCCGCTGCTTTCTCACGCTGTGGCGGTCGTAAACATATTCGTTCTCCTCACGCACCTCCGCTGCCGCATCCGCAAGCATCAGAGCAGTGCCGCTTGGAGCATCCAGCTTCTTGTTGTGGTGCGCTTCCACGATCTCGATGTCGAAATCCTCGCCGAGAGCCGCGGCAGCCTTCTTCACAAGCTCGGAGAGAAGATTGATGCCGAGGGACATATTTCTCGACTTCAGCACAGGTACGGTCTCCCCTGCTCCTCGGATCAGATCGTCCTCGTCCTCGGTGTGTCCTGTGGTGCAGACCACTACCGCCAGCTTCTTCGCCTTGGCATAGTCCATAATCTTCCCGATAATGGCGTGGTGGGAGCAGTCGATGATCACGTCCGCTTCTTCCTTGATTTCGGAAAATTCCCCGTAAATGGGGAACGCGCTGTCCTTGGCTGCAGTAATATCCACCCCCGCAACCACCACACAGTCCTCACGCTCGGCACACATACGGGCAATCACGGAACAAAGGCGTCCCGATGCACCTGAGAGAATCATTCTTGTCTTTTCCATCGTTATGTATTCCTTTTGTTATATTTATATCCAATCCCCTCCCATGCCCAAAAAGGTTTTGAAAAGGGGTATGGGGAAAAACTTTTCCTCAAAAAGTTTTTCCCCAAGGTTTTCATCAAGCTCAGATCAGGCCGTGCTTCTTCATGGAAGAGGCCAGCTTTTCCAGATTCTTTTCGTCCATTTCGCAGAGGGGGAGTCTCATATCGGGGCTGCACAGGTTCATAAGACCGCAGGCAGTCTTAACGGGGATGGGATTCACCTCAATGAACAGGTTATTGATAAGCTGCAGGTATTCAAGCTGGAGCTTGAGGGAGCCTGCTACATCGCCTGCCGCATACTTTGCGCAGATATCGTGTGTTTCACGGGGAAGGATGTTGGAAAGAACGGAGATAACACCCTTGCCGCCCAGAGACATAACGGGAACGATCTGGTCGTCGTTACCGCTGTAGATGGCAAGATCGTCGCCGCATTCTGCCGCAATTTCAGCCACCTGGCTCATGTTGCCCGAAGCTTCCTTTACCGCAACGATGCGTTCATGCTTCGCCAGCTCCTTGTAAACGGACAGGGGGATGTTCACTCCGGTACGGGAGGGTACGTTGTAAAGGATAATGGGCTTGTCGGTCACTTCAGCGGTTGCAAGGAAGCTCTTGATCAGCCCCTTGGGTGTGGCCTTGTTGTAGTAGGGAGTTACCAGCAGCAGCGCATCCGCACCAACCTCACAAGCATACTTGGACAACGCATTGGCGTAGTCGGTATCGTTGGATCCGGTACCCGCAATCACGGGAACTCTGCCCGCAACCTTTTCTACCGCAAAACGGATGCATTCCTTATGCTCCTCGTCGGTCAGAGTAGAGCCTTCGCCTGTGGTGCCGCAGATAACGAGACCGTCAATGCCGCCCTTGATCTGGAATTCGATGAGAGATGCAAATGCATCGTAATCTACGCCGCCCTTCTTGTCAAAGGGTGTTACAAGAGCCGTAGCTGCTCCGTTAAAGATAATTTCCTTGTTGAATGTTCCCATATGGACCTCCATAAGATCATAAAAATAGAAAAAATACAAAAACCGGTTGAAAACCGGCGATCTGTGTAATATAATATAGTTGTTAAGCATCTCGCAGACAACCATAATCTTCATATCGACACAGATAGCACTCCTTTGAACAATCGCACAACTCGTTGTGCAATTGTTCGAGAGATTTTCCTTGACAGAAAAATCTCCTTCTAACAAATTTCGTGCACACTCAACCGGTTGTACTCTTATTCAAAGACAGTCCGTTCACTTTCGGGATACGGACCAGATACACCTGACCGCTGAATTGCACTGCACTTCGGCATATCTTCGGCACAACTCGCCTTTCGGCATAAAGTCAAACGGTCTGCGGTGACCTTCCCTATGCGTACTGATCGGCTGTGCTCCTCTATCTCATTTTATGCACCCGCCAAGCGGTCGGATGCGGCGAAAACTCGCTTACTATAATAATAGCATATCAAAGGCAACTTGTCAATTACCTTATTCTATAAATCTCATATATTTTTGGAGAAAAAACATGATCAGAAATCAGCTTCCCGAAACCGAGCTTACCTTGAAAGATTTTTACTATGACCTCCCCGAGGAGAGAATCGCCCAGACCCCTCTGGAACCCCGTGATTCCTCCCGTCTCATGCTCCTCTCCCGTGAAAACGGCACCGTCGAGCATAAGATTTTCCGTGATATCCTCGATTATCTGAACCCCGGGGACGTCCTTGTCATCAACGACACCCGTGTCATCCCCGCAAGAATCATCGGCAGACGCTCCCACCGATGGGATGCAGATACGGGCACCCTTGTGGAAACGGGAAGCGAAGCATCAGTGGAGCTCCTTCTTCTGAAGCAGCGGGAGCACAATGTGTGGGAAGCATTGGCAGGCCCCGGAAAGCGTGCCAAGCCCGGGGACGTACTGGACTTCGGCGACGGCGTCATGCAGGGACATATTGAAGACGTAATCGAAGGCGGCTGCCGTGTGGTCCGCTTTGAGGTAAACCCTGCGGCTGCGGCAAACGTGTTTGAAGCCCTCAATCTCCTCGGCACCATGCCCCTTCCCCCCTATATCACGGAAAAACTGGAGAACCCCGAGCGTTATCAGACGGTGTATTCCAAAACCAACGGCTCGGCGGCGGCCCCCACGGCGGGTCTCCACTTCACAAACGAGCTGCTGGAGAAAATCAAGGCAAAAGGCGTTGCCATCGCACCCGTTCTCCTTCACGTAGGCCTCGGCACCTTCCGTCCCGTGAAGGAGGAAAAGATCGCCGACCACGAAATGCATTCCGAATTCATTTGCGTATCGGAGGAAAGCGCCGCCCTCATCAACGAACGGAAGAAAAACGGCGGACGAGTTATTGCAGTAGGCACTACATCCTGCCGTGTCCTCGAAAGTGCGGCGGATGAGAATGGAATCCTTCACCCCGTCAGCACCGACACGGGCATTTTCATCTACCCCGGCTACCGCTTCAAGCTGGTAGACGCCCTCATCACCAACTTCCACCTGCCCGAGAGCACCCTACTGATGCTGGTTTCCGCACTCTGCGGCAGGGAAAACATCATGAACGCCTATGAGACTGCGGTCCGCGAAAACTACCGCTTCTTCTCCTTCGGCGATGCCATGTTTATTCAATAACTCACTCACGAGGAACCCACCAATGACCAAACTGAAAACCATCTCCGTCCTCGGTCCCACGGCGTCGGGGAAAACCGCCCTCTCCATTGCTCTTGCGAAGAGGCTGGACGGCGAGATCATCTCCTGCGACTCCATGCAGCTTTACCGCGGTATGGATATCGGCACCGCCACTCCCGATCTCACGGAACGGGACGGCATTCCCCACCATCTTTTCGACATCTGCGATCCCGAGGATTCCTTCTCGGCGGCAGACTACGCAGCGGCAGCCGTCCCCGTCATTGCGGACATTGCATCCCGCGGGAAAGCGGTGATCTTCTGCGGCGGCACGGGGATGTACCTCGATTCCATCATGAAAATCTCCTCCTACAAGGAAGGCAAATCGGACGAAGGACTTCGTGAGGAGTTAGCACAGTATGCCGAAACAAACGGCAACGAAGCACTCCACCGAATGCTCCGGGAAATCGACCCCGAATCTGCCGAAAAGATCCACCCCAACAACGTGAAGCGTGTGATCCGCGCCATCGAGATCTACCGTCTCACGGGCATGACCAAAACCCAGGTGGATGCGGAACAGGTGACGGGAGAATCGGCTTACGACAACACCAACGTAATCCTCGATTACAAGAACAGGGACATCCTTTACGACCGCATCAACCGTCGGGTGGACATCATGCTCCGCGACGGGCTGGTGGAGGAAGCGAAAGCTCTCTACGACAACGGAAAGCTCACCGGCAAGACTGCATCCCAAGCCATCGGATACAAGGAGCTTGTACCCTATTTTGAGGGGAATTGCACCCTCATCGATGCGGCAGAGCAGATCAAGCTGAACACCCGACACTACGCCAAGCGGCAGATCACCTGGTTCAATCGGTACGACGGCATTCGCATTGCCCCCGACGAAGGGGAAGTTCTCCTCACCGCAGAGGAAATGGCGGAACGGGTAATTGCCTTTATAACGAAATAAGAAAAAGGAAATACAGTTGACTGAAATTCTCACTCAACCGTATTTCCTTTTCTGTTCCGATGAAATAGTACAAAAGTTTTTGAATGGGGGCTTCACTATGGATGAATGCCTCATCCATAGTGGGGGAACTTTTCTCAAAAAGTCCCCCCTAAGTATTTTATCTTACTTTATTCATTCCGTTCCAAAGTCCTGCGTAAATACCGTTTTTCTCGAGGAGGGTGTCGTGATTGCCTCTCTCCTCAATGCCGCGGTCGGTGATCACAAGGATTTCGTCCGCGTTTTTGATGGTGGTCAGACGGTGTGCGACCACGAGGGTTGTCCGACCCTTGCAAAGCTCTTCCAGACTCTGCTGGATAGCAAGCTCGGTAGCGTTGTCAAGAGCACTTGTCGCCTCATCCAGAATGAGGATGGGGGGATTCTTCAGAAATACCCGTGCAATGGCAACTCGCTGCTTCTGACCGCCGGAGAGCTTCACGCCCCGCTCGCCCACAACGGTATTGAAGCCGTCGGGGAGGGATTCTATGTAACCGAGAATATTGGCTCTCTCCGCCGCTTCCCTCACCTGTTCCATGG
>JAZQUQ010000342.1:0-2677 GCA_045631365.1 Eubacteriales bacterium
CCAGCATCAATAAGGCGAGAATGAGGGATAGTGTCCGTTTCATGGGAATCTCCTATGTTCAAGTGAAAATATAGCCAAAACTGTAACTGTCATTATTATACAGGAAAACAGCGAAAAAAGCAAGGGCAATATTCACCAAAAAAACGGGGGATTGTTTTCTTAGGCAATTACAACAAAAAACACGGAACACCGTCATCTCTGCGGTATCCCGTGCCTTTATGATCAGTTATTCCTCGTCGCTGTACATGGCGTCAACCTTTGCGTTGTATTCACGCCACATCTCTGCAATGGCACCAAGGTCGTCGGAATTGATGTCCATAATCCCGTTGGGGCTGACTGCATACAAGTCGGGAATACCCACGGTCTGCTGATTGAGCTGCCAACGCATGGTGTCGCGGCGGCTGACAAATGCGGAATTGTCCGTATCCTGCAGGATTCCGGGCATGGCGATGGCGAACATCTTACCTCTCATGGAAAGGTCTTCCAGATTGAAACGATCCTGAGGCTCATAGTCATGGAGTCTGGACTGGTCGGTAATATGAGCGAAATAAGGATGGCACGCGCTGTTGTTGATCACCGCATGGGGCTTCACTTTTTTCGCGGTGCGGTAGATCTGTGCCATCATGTCGTACATCAGCTCAACACCGTACTTGCCCGAATAGGTATGTACCTTCTTACCCTTGGGATTGGTGAAGCCGAAATCAAGCTTCAAGCCGTCTGCGTCGTAACAGCCCTCGCCATCGGAAAGGAGGCGCTCAAGGACCTTATCAAGATGTTCGATATACTTGGGATGAGAGGGGTCCAGCTTCACGTCACCGTTGTCCGCAGTAACACAAATGCTTTCGTCCCAGCCTTCCATATTCCACATCATGAACCACAGCATGGTATGGATTCCTTCCGCATGACGGGCATCCACAAAGCCGCGAAAATCGGGCCACTTTTCGGTGTCAATGATATTGGTGGCATATTCGGTCATCCACTTGTCATCAATGATCATGGCACGGGGGTGAAGATCGTTTTCCTTCAGAGTGGAAAGGATCTTGTTGTAAACCTTTTCGGTACAGAATTCACGGTAGAACTGGTAGGGATCGCTGTTGATGGCATAGCTTCCCTGCTCAAGCCATCCGCAAACGATGGGGCCGTACCAGAACTTGGGGATAATCTGCTTCTTTACCGCCTTTGCAATGCCGGATGAGAAGTAATAATCGCTGTACTTCTGCATGGCGTTGAAATCGTCCGTTGCGCTGTAACCGATGATATAGGGTGCGGTCCATTCGCCGTCAACGGTGGTATGACCGTCCTGATCGGTGCTGAGGTAGAAGCCGGAACGGAGCCTGGTCAGAGGAGACAGCTTGTAATCGAAGGTGTGGAAGTTGTGCTCGCCCCGTTCCGCAACCAGACCGAGTGCAAGGCGTTCGCCGATTCCCTCGCAGCGGAAGGAATAACAGAACATGGGGGGAACCATGAACACCGACTGGCGGTAGCAAGGAACGCTGGCACGGAAGGTGTAGTCCTGTTCCTTGGGATAGGGCTTGCAGGGATAGAAGCCGTGGGAAAACTCGTATCCGCTGCCGAAACCGGGGACAGCCATATTTCCTGCGAAATAATTCACGCTGTCAACCTTGCCCTGACCCTTGACCTTTATGTAATACTTGAAGCGAAGGTAGCTGCAGCAGAGGGTGTATTCCTTTTCCCAAAGAGAGCTTTTGCCGGTCCACTTGAACACCGCTTCCCCCTGTTTGCTTTCCACGGAGGTAAGGGTGGGGATCATGCTTTCTTCATCGGTTGTGACGGTGTAATCGTCGTTGGTCTTGTTGACTGCGGTACGGACGTCGAGAGATGCAAATGCGGTGCCGCAGATGATAACGTCCACAATATGTCCTCGGATCAGAAGATCGTAAGATGCACCTTTTACGCTGATGTTGCCGTTCTCGTGCTTTGTAATCATGGTATTCTCCTATCGTATTATAGCCTTTCAGCCGTATTTTTGTTTGATTCCATTTCTCCATTGTGATTATACCACGGCAGAAGATTTCCTGCAATCATCACGATGCACAAAATAATCCGACACTTTTTGTGCATTATTACTTTGCAGAACAGCAAATCCCCCGCAGGAGATGTTTTTTCAAGCTACCCGTATTTTCTTGTTTACATCCTTGTCATTTTATGGTATAATAGAGTGAATATGACTTTCTACATTATATCAATACTGTTTCCCCTCGGAGGTACCCTTGAAAAAACTGTTTCAATACATGAATTATTATCGGAAAGAAAGCATCCTCGGCCCTCTTTTCAAGCTGCTGGAGGCACTGTTTGAGCTTTTCGTTCCCCTTGTGGTCGCCGCCATCATCGACAAAGGAATAGCAGCCGGCGATACGGGCTATATCGTCCGCATGGCGCTTGTTCTCCTTGCCCTCGGCATCATCGGTTTGGTCTGCTCCATCACCGCCCAGTTCTTCGCCGCCAAAGCCGCGGTGGGAACCGCATGCAGACTCCGCCGCACCCTGTTTGCCCACATCGGCAGGCTGTCCTTCTCCGATCTGGACACGGAAGGCCCCTCTACCCTCATCACACGGCTGACCAACGACGTAAATCAGGTGCAGTCGGGGATCAATTTGGCACTCCGCCTCCTTCTCCGCTCTCCCTTCGTGGTGTTCGGCGCCATGATCATGGCGTT
>JAZQUQ010000343.1:0-1971 GCA_045631365.1 Eubacteriales bacterium
GTGTCGGGGGTACAAATAATGATGGGCAGGCTCCCTTCTTTCACGGTATTGGTCACAGTTACGTCCGCTCCGCTTACCAGCTTGATGTGGTAAGCCAGTTCTGTTGCACCATAGCCGAGAAGGTCGTCCGCTGTCCCATTCGGGACCACGATATGCGCCTTTGCCATGCCGTTTTCGGTCACCTTGTCAGTGGCATACGCCACATCGGCGGTGTTGGTTTCCGCTGCATCGGATTCGGCTGCAGAGGTTTCGGGCGCTTTTGTTTCAACCACCTTGGTTTCGTTTGCTTTTTCCGTTTCCTTGGCGGGTTCGGTGTTACATGCGGTCAGGGATGCGGAAAGCATCAGTGCTGCAAGAACGAGGGATAATGTCTTTTTCATATGATTTCTCCTGTTATTTTACAAAATGTTCTTCGGGGTTATCGAAAACCTCCTTGATGTGACGGATTCGTTCCTTCTGTACGTCGTTCGCCGCATCCCACGCCTTCTGCAGAGCTTCCTGAATGCCCGCAAGAATATCGATTCCGTCCACGTTGATGTTGATGAAGTAATCCCAATAGGTCATGGGCGGGGTGGAGAACTTATACACGTTGTTGAATTCGGTGGACATCTGCTCGGCGCCGTCCTTCCAGCCCAGCTGAACGATACGGTAATATTCCTGCATGGCTTCGCTTGCGTCACCATAGGCTTTGTCGCAGAATTCCTTGATCAGCGCATCTACGTCCTCATAGGGATTCCACAGGAGCTTTCCGTAAATCCAGAAGGTAAGTGCATTCATCGCCCATTGGTCGCTGTTGGTATAGGGAGTCACGCCGTCGTAATACTCCTTCAGCCAGCCGTAGACACCTGCGTCATCGGCAATACCTTCTGCCTGCACGCCCTTGAAGCCGTGTTCCGCAAAGAACTGTGCATCGGTCTGCAGTCTGTCCCAGATGGGACGGGAGTAAATGGAACCGCATCTGATACATCCGTAGTAGGAATAGATCATAATATTGCGTGTGATCTCCGTCCATTCCTGCAGGTTATTGAACTCACGAATGGATTTGTCCCCCCAGGTATCTTCCGTAAGGGTGGTCAGATTTTCTTCGTAGGTGCAGAACGTAACGCAGACGTTGTCTTCAATCTCACAAACAGGGGGAGTGGAGGCGAAGAAGTACGCAAACGCACCGATGGTGAGCTCCGGCAGTTCTTCCTTCACCAACCGTGCGACACGATTCACAAAGGTGAAGAATACTGTCGACTGATAGGCGGGAGAATCCGCTTCCACGAACTGTCCGGGAGCATATTCGAACGCATTGGACTGCTCGGGGAAAACGGATGCCCAACCCGTGTCCTCCATACCGATAAAGGCGTACTTTTCGTTGGTTCCCTTGTATTTCTCAATAATACTTGCAGCAGCCGCTTCCGCCGCCTTCATGCTGAAGAAGTTGATCTGCTGGGAATCCTCATAGGACAGGTGATCCCCTGCCCCGTTGGTACACCAGTATTCTGTCACCACGGGATCATAAATGGGGCTTTCGTAAACCAGTTCCTTTACGTTGTGGGAAACACCGTATCGGGAGATGCCGTATTCCTCCACGGTTCTGCCGGATTGGGTATTGAACTTGTTCCGCGTCAGCATAATGAGGGTTTCGGGATTGCTGTGGATGGTGCCGCCGCAAAGATGCCATCCACGAATGCTGAAGGGGGACTTTTCTCTGTAGTCCGTCTTCGATACGGTAACGGTGGGCTGTTCATCGTAAAGGAGTCCGATCTCTTCGTCCGAACGAATCCAGAGAATACCCATATTTTCTTCGATGAAATCGTAAACACCGTTCAGCGCCCCTTTTGCAACGGTACCGAAGATGTAAATCTTGCCTTCGTAGGTACGGATAGCAAAGCCGTCCTCCGCCCAGACTTCGTTTGTGCCTTCCACACCAAGGTCACGCAGCCACGCCAGATCTTCGGGGAACATGGTTTCAAGCTCGGGGAG
>JAZQUQ010000344.1:0-2476 GCA_045631365.1 Eubacteriales bacterium
CGTCTGTCCTGACACAGATCCATGATACCACCCACATAATCGGTGGGAGTGATCACCGCCGCAGCCACCATAGGCTCGAATGCGGTTTCGATTTCGTCGGGGCTGGGGTAGTTGGTAGGGTTATCGATAAAGATAGTCTCGCCGTTCTTTTTCTCGATCTGATAGATAACGCTGGGCGCGGTTGTGATCAAGTCGAGGTTGAATTCTCTCTCCAGACGTTCTTCGATGATCTCCATATGCAGGAGTCCGAGGAATCCGCAGCGGAAACCGAAGCCGAGAGCAATACTGGTCTCGGGTTCAAAGGTAAACGCCGCGTCGTTGAGCTGGAGCTTTTCGAGAGCTTCTTTGGTTTCGTTGTACTTGGAGCCGTCCGCGGGGTAAATACCTGCGTAAACCATGGACTGCACCTTCTTAAAGCCGGGGAGTGCCTCTGCTGCGGGGACTTCCGCATGGGTAACGGTATCACCCACCCGTGTGTCCGCCACATTCTTGATGGAAGCGGTAAAGTAACCAACCTCACCGGCAGAAAGCTCGGAGGTGGAACGAAGACCGAAGGGGTCCATCACGCCTACTTCCACCACGTCGAATTCCGCACCCGTGTTCATCATGCGGATGCGTTCTCCTGCCTTCAGGGTACCTTCCATGACACGGATATAAACCACAACGCCAAGATAACTGTTATAAACCGAGTCAAACACCAAGCACTTGAGGGGGGCGCTTTCGTCTCCCTGAGGCGGAGGAACATCGCGGAGGATCGCCGCCATCACATCCTGAATGTTGAGACCGGTCTTTGCGGAAACCATGGGACAATCATCGGCAGGAATGCCGATCACATCCTCAATCTCCTCCTTGCATCTGTCGGGCTGTGCGGAAGGAAGGTCCAGCTTATTGATAACGGGTACGATCTCCAGATTGGCATCTACCGCGAGGTACGCGTTGGCAAGGGTCTGAGCCTCGATGCCCTGTGTGGCGTCTACCACAAGGAGCGCACCTTCACAGGCGTTGAGAGAACGGGATACCTCATAGTTAAAGTCCACGTGGCCGGGGGTGTCGATCATGTTGAGGGCATACTGCTCCCCGTCGGGTGCCTTATAGTCGATTCTTACCGCGCGGGCCTTGATGGTGATGCCTCTCTCTTTTTCCAGATCCATGTTGTCAAGGAGCTGTTCCTCCATGTCACGGGCTTCTACTGTATTGGAAAACTCAAGGATTCGGTCCGCAAGGGTGGATTTGCCGTGGTCAATATGTGCAATAATGGAAAAATTGCGTATATGCTTCTGCTTTTCGCTTGCTGCCATAGTAATCTCCAAAAGAATAGATTTTTTAATACTTTATTATATCAGAAAACCCTATAGAAAATCAAGAGAATGGAGGAAAAAACTCTCATAAACAGCAAAAAAACCGACGGTCTCCGCATTTTTGTATAAAGTATAGCAAAAAACGAGAGAAGAAGCAATGGATAAGGGGCACAAATCTATGTAAAATTGTAACTTTATCCCAAAATTTTCTTTTATTTTACGGAACGCCTTCCCATTTTGCTCCATTCCCGTTGACAATGGGAATGGTTTACGATATAATATACGGTGGAGTGTTTTTCAGCACGGATTTTATGGAGAAGGAGGCGTTATCTTGTCACAACAGATCAAAAAAGGGCGTACGCTGCCCACCACACCCGTTGTGTTTGCCTCTCCCTCTCAAGCTGCCCATTACCTCTTAGAAGGACGGAGTCTCCTCTGTCTTCTCAGACACGGGCAGACCGACTGGAATCTTGAAAAACGCCTTCAGGGGCGGGAAGATACCCCTCTCAACGACACCGGCCGCGCACAAGCCATGGAAGCTGCCGAAATTCTTGCCCAGGCACAGAAAAAAGGGCTGACTCCCAGGGTGATCTGCTCCTCCCCCCTGTCCCGTGCCAAGGATACTGCGGCGTACATCAGCCAAAAGCTGGATATTCCCGCAATTGTGTGCGAAAGACTGAACGAGCGTGATTACGGTGTGCTTTCCGGCTTGACCGTTGAGGAACGAAGAAAGCTGTTCCCCAAGGGCGAGAACCCCTACAATGAAGCGGAATCCGTCCCTGCCGCAGCCTCTCGAATGCTTCGTGCATTCGACGATATTATGGAAATCAGCGAAGGGAAAACCGCCATTGCCGTTTCCCACGGCGGTATTATCAATTCCGTGTTCTCCCGCCTGTCATTCGGGGAGATCGGAACGGGAAAAACCCTGACCCAAAACTGCAGCGTCAGCTTTATCGCCTGCGGAATCGGGATGCCCCTCCCCCTCGCTTATAATATGCAGGGACAGGAAATTGTGGATTATATTGCAAAAATGCTCCATTTCGGAGCCGATATCTAAAATGAGGTATAACTATGCTGTTTGGAAAAAAGAAAACTCTCACCCTCAGAATCAGCGGAATGCATTGCACCCATTGCTCCGCCAAGGTTGAAAAAGTGCTGAAGGAACTGGGCTGCAAAGC
>JAZQUQ010000345.1:0-4391 GCA_045631365.1 Eubacteriales bacterium
CGTGGACATCCTCTCCTTCTCGGTAAGCAAGACGGATTTTGACGATCTTGAGGCTGCGGCTGCGGAAGAGGCGGCACAGGGATATATTGACCGACTCTGCACCGCGGCGAACGGAGAAGAGTATAAGTCCATTGCGGAGGAGTATATCCGTTCTGTTCTCGGCAAGGATGGGGAAGACGTGAATGCTATGCTTGACGATCTTCTGGTTCCTGCTGTTCACTACTATAATATTGCCAATGAAGAACTGGCACAGTGGGCGTTCAGTGCAGGCATAGGTGCTGCGAAGGTGTATACTTACGACGGAACCTCCAGCGACGTGCTGTACATCGCCTCCGAGCTTTATAAGGACGAATCTGCGGTGCGGGATATGTATCATATCCTGTTCAGTGCAGACATGTATGAATCCGACGACGCGCTCACAGCCGCTGCTGAAGGCGCTTATGCGGAGTGGGAAGCTGCAGGGTTCACCATGGAAGAATTCCACCGTCTTTACGAGCTCTACGACGACAATACGTCCACCACGATTCAAGACGGACTCTACAAGGATGTGATTGAAGGAACCATGACGGCTCCTCTTGACACATGGCTGTTCGCAGAAGAAAGAGTGGTGGGCGACCACGCGCTGATCGAGTCCGAATACGGCTTTCACTTGGTTCTTTACTCGGGCGAATCCGGTTTGAGTGCTTGGCAGTCTGACGTGCATCAGACCATTGTGTCCGAATCCTACGACGCCATGCTTGCACAGTACAGCGAGACCGTGGTGTTCTACGATGACGTGATCAATGCCCTTGCGGATTGATTCGGTAAAAAGAGAATAGAAAAAATCGGGGGAATCCATAATGGATGTCCTCCGATTTTTGCGTAATTGGATGTTATTCTGTTTCGTCGTCGTCCGTTTTTTGGTTTTCTTCCGATTTCTTTCGGTTGAGCGCATCCAGTGCGGCACCGATGGAAAGTCCCGTGCCCAATCCGATGCACATACAGACGGGGATGTTGTCAATGGCGGCACCGATGGCAACCCCAACGGAAATTCCGATGGACATATAGAGGGGAAGAAAATGGGTAGTGGCGGGGGTGGTGTTTTTCATACGTGACTCCTTTAGGGTAGTGATGGAATGAAAAAGGAGGGGATCACACCAGCTCTTTCATGAAATAGTGGCGTTTTCCTGTGTAGGGGTAGTGTTCCATGGCGAAAACCTCATGATAGCCGTACTTGGGATAGAAGTTGGGACCTTGGAAGTCGTAGGTGTACAAAAAGGAGTATTTGCAGCCACGACGGATGGCCTCTTCCTCGGCTGCAAGAAGGAGCTTTGAGCCGATGCCGCCGCCTCTTGCCTCTTCGGATACCCAGAGAAACTCGATTTCCAGCCAGTTTCCGTGGGTTTCACCGATGAGCCCCGCCTTGATTTCGCCGTCGATTCGGTGGTAGATGCCGAGGGCTCGGGGATTTTTGTCCTCCAGCTTGGAGAGATTATATTCGATCAACCCTGCAAGGACCGCGCTTCGGTCCTCTTTGGTTACGGTGTCCGTGAGTTCAAACTCCATTGTGGTGGCCTCCTTTGGGTGTGGATTGGTTTGGGGATAGTATAACATAAAATCCTACAAATGTAAATAGGGCGGATATGTTCTTTGGGGATGGAATCGGTGACGGCATCAGATTTCGTTGTTGTAATATTTGGTGATCAAATCGGGGATATCCTCAGCAACCTTACGGGTTTCAAACAGTTCGTGTTCCCAAATATAGATTGCAGATGCATCCGTTTCGCCATTTGGACGGACACGATAACAGTAATAATCGCCGCATCCGTTGGACGCAAAATAAACGAAACGGTTTACTTTTTCTTCGAATTCATCAGGCTCAAGGTATTCAGCCGTGATTTCACGGTTTCTTTTTACGTTCTCCATAATCTCATCTGCTGAAAGCAAAAACCAGTGGTCTCCGTTCGTTTCCCGCAATAAGGCTTTCAATTCGTTCGGGAACGCAAATCCTACGTATTCTTCGGCTTCCTTAATTTTCTTTTCGGGGCAGGGATTCTGCAATTTTGCCCAACCATGTCCTTCGATTTGTTTTGCAATTAATTCTCGATACACGAAAGCACCTCCAAATTCAAGCTTGTAGAACAGTTACATTATATCATAAAGTCCGCAAAGTGTAAATAGCACGGACGGAAGATCCGCACTCGCCGTGTTTTGCGGCAAGGAGGAAGGGGGCGAGGACGTCATCCCCTACGGTATAGAAAAAACAGCACCCACCGTAGTGAGTGCTGTGATTTTTGGTATAAACCTTGTGCGGCTGTCGCCCAACTTATCTCTTGGAGAACTGGGAAGCACGACGAGCTGCCTTGAGACCGTACTTCTTTCTTTCCTTCATACGAGGGTCTCTTGTGAGGAAGCCTGCCTTCTTGAGAGCGGGACGGAATGTGTCGTCTGCGAGAAGGAGAGCTCTTGCAACGCCGTGACGGATAGCACCTGCCTGACCGGAGATACCGCCGCCGTTAACGTTAGCTACGATGTCGAACTTGCCTGCGGTGTTTGTTACGCCGAAGGGCTGGTTGATGATGAGCTTCAGTGTTTCGAGACCGAAGTAATCTTCAACGTCACGACCGTTGATGGTGATCTTACCTGTACCGGGATAGAGACGAACTCTTGCTACGGAGCTCTTTCTTCTGCCGGTGCCGTAGAAATAAGGCTTTGCACTTGTATACATAATTCTCTATACCTGTCCTTTCTTACATTTCAACTTCGTAAGGAACAGGCTGCTGAGCCTGCTGCTTGTGTTCGCTGCCTGCGTAAACCTTCAGACGAGTCAGAGACTTAGCGCCGATGGTGTTGTGGGGGAGCATACCCTTAACAGCCAGCTGCATAGCGAAGTCGGGACGGGTTGCCATGAGCTTTCTGTAGCTTGTTTCCTTCAGACCGCCGATGTAACCGGAGTGTGTGCGGTAGAACTTCTGGTCCAGCTTCTTACCTGTGAGAACTGCCTTAGCGCAGTTTACGATAACTACGAATTCGCCGCAGTCAACGTGGGGTGTGAATTCGGGGCGGTGCTTGCCGCGAAGAATGTTGGCAGCTGCTGCAGCGGTCTTACCGAGGGGCTTGTTAGCTGCATCGATGATGTACCAGCTGCGTTCAACTGTTTCAGCTTTTGCCATGTATGTGGACATACTTGTTTCTCCTTAACTATTTTTTTCTATTTGGGTATAGTCTCAAACATGAAAGATTATACCACGTTCCTTCATCCGTGTCAATACCTTTTTTGCAAAAAAATCCGATTATTTTAATTTAGCTATAGCAAATCTCTCTTTTTCTTTGATTTTTGGCTGTTTTTGATGGTTTTTTGGTGGTTTTTTAAGTGTTTTTCAATCGGAAATCCTCTCTGCAGACAGGAATTTACTGCGGCAGAGCTGCCGTTTTGGGAATGGCACGTTCCGTTCCCGCAAAGAATAGAGAAAGGGCGGAGAAAACGGCTGCATGGTAAGAGAACGATCCCTGTATTTCCTTTTGCGTACTTTCGCGGAAGATTGCTTTTTTCTCTTGACACGGAGGGGAATCTATAGTATAATTTTTTTATTATATAAATGATATTTTGGTCGAGGTTTGCCGTGAACAGATTTGGATTTGACAATGACCTGTATATCCGCACTCAGTCGGAGAAAATTGCGGAGCGTATTTCCAATTTCGGAGGAAAGCTGTACCTTGAATTCGGTGGAAAGCTCTTTGACGATTACCATGCCTCCCGTGTGCTTCCCGGGTTCAAGCCGGACAGCAAGCTGGAAATGCTCCGAAAAATGCGTAAGGACGTGGAAATTATCCTCGTTATTAATGCAGGGGATATCGAGAGCAACAAAATGCGGAGTGATATCGGCATCACCTACGATACCGACGTGCTTCGTCTGATTGACCTGTTCCGCAGTATGGAGTTTTACGTGGGCGGCGTTGTGATCGGTATGTTTACGGGACAGTCTTCCGCAGAGGCATTCGGCAACAAGCTGAAGGCGTCGGGCATTCGTGTTTACTACCACTATCCCATTGAGGGGTATCCCCTGAACGTGGATCATATCGTGAGCGAAGAGGGCTTCGGCAAGAACGAATATATCGAGACAAGCCGTCCCCTTGTGGTCATTACCGCACCCGGCCCCGGAAGCGGTAAGATGGCGACCTGCCTTTCCCAGCTTTACCACGACTACCGCAGAGGCGTTTCCGCGGGATACGCCAAGTTTGAGACGTTCCCTATCTGGAATCTTCCTCTGAAGCATCCCGTCAACCTTGCCTACGAGGCGGCAACGGCAGACCTGAACGATGTAAATATGATCGACCCGTATCATTATGATGCCTACGGTCTCCCCGCGGTCAACTATAACCGCGACGTGGAAATCTTCCCAGTGCTCCGT
>JAZQUQ010000346.1:0-8014 GCA_045631365.1 Eubacteriales bacterium
CAGCGGTCTGCCGAGGATGTACAGAATGGCGTCGCCGTCAACAACGTTTCCGTGTTCGTCCACTGCAAGACAGCGATCCGCGTCCCCGTCGAAGGCAAAGCCCATATCCAGATGCTGTTCCCTCACCAAAGCACAAAGCCCCTCCATGTGTGTGGAGCCGCAGTCCCGATTCACGTTCAGCCCGTCGGGTTCGTCCCCGATGACAAAAAGCTTGGCACCCAAAGCACCGAACACCGACCTCGCAATGCTCCACGCCGCCCCGTTTGCCGCATCAATGCCGATTCGGAGATGCTTATAGGAGTTGGATGCCAGCGAAATCAGGTAACCAACGTAACGGTTTCGCCCCGAGACGTAGTCCACAATGCAGCCCACCCTCTCCTTTTCCGCCAAAGGAAGATCGTCTCCCGAAAGACCGAAAGCCCCCGTCTCCCCATCCAGATATGCCTCAATGAGAGCCGTGGTTTCATCGTCCAGCTTCTCCCCGAAGCGGTTGATTACCTTGATTCCGTTATCCCAAAAGGGGTTGTGGGATGCGGTGATCATAATGCCGCAGTCGAATTCGTCCTGCCTTGTGACGTAGGATACGCTTGGCGTGGTGGTCACGTGCAGCATATAGGCATCCGCTCCCGAAGCGGTGATTCCCGCTGCGATGGAATACTCCAGCATGTAGCTCGACCGTCGGGTGTCCTTTCCGATGACGATCCGCGGTCGGTATCCCTTTTCGCTGCAGCCCGAAAGAGGATTCCCGTAATACCACCCCAAAAATCGGCCCACACGGTACGCCTGCATGGAGGTAAGCGTCACGTTTGCCTCCCCGCGGAACCCGTCCGTCCCGAAATACTTGTTTTTCCGCTGTGCGATCCCTTTGTTCTGTTCATGCATCTTGGCATGCCCTCCCATGTGATTTTTTCCACCACATAGTATATGCCAAACAAGAAAAAAATAGACACCTCCGAACAAAATCGGAAGTGCTTCAAAAAGTGGGGGGGCAGAAAACTTTTTTGAAAAAAGCTTTTCCGCCCCCACCTTTCAAAAACTTTTGCAAAAAGTTTTCCAATGGATGGTTTTGTTGTACACCCCCAAAATCGGAGGTGTCGTATTCTTTCATAAATTCACTCAATCATCCTCTGCTGCCGAAGCCGCAGACCAGCTGACCGTCCACGACGTGGATCACCCCATAGGAAGCGTTGTACCACTTCCCCGCCGAACCGGGATTGATCACACGGACAGCACCCTCGTCGGAACCGTCCAGCATCACGTCCGCTCTCTCGTGGGTGTGGCCGAACAAAAGCACGTCCGCCCCCGCACCGATTGCGTGATCCACCGCAGGCTGAATCCCCGACTTCACACGGAGCTTGTGACCGTGCATGGCAAGAAAGGTCAGTCCCCCCGCCGTGAATTTCCGCTCGAAATCCAGCTCGCCGCGGTCAAGGAAGGATGCGGAAAACTCCTCGTGGTTCCCCGCCACCGCAATCCGCGGAATGTGGGGATACCGAGCCGTCACGGTTTCAAAATCCCGTGTGCCGTCGCCCAGATGCACCAACAAATCCACACCGCCGTTTTTCAGATGAACGTCGATGGCATCCTCCATCAGATCCGTCACCCCGTGGCTGTCGGAAAAAACAAGAATTTTCATATTGCTGCCTCCTATATGCTGCTTTTCAGTTGTGTCAAATACTCCCGCCTCTGCTATACTGTTACCGTACCCCTTTTGGGGAATTCAGCGTCTCAAGGGAGGCTCCCCGTGCGTATCACTTTGGACCGAACGCTCATCGACACCCTCCGAAGGATGTCCGACGAACAGCTTTGGACCCTGTTCAGCGGTATTTCCTCGGGAATATGCTCCCAAATCAACAAAAAATCTCCCGATCTCCGCAGAATCAACGGGTTCCGTGCCCTCCTTGACGAGGTAACGGACGGCGATCTCCAAAGGATCCGTGAACTTTTGGAGCTGTACACCCAAGGCAAACAACAGAGAAAGGATTGATTCCGACTATGAACGAAGACCTCAGCCAAATCATCGGAAAGATCATGTCAAACCCCGAATTCGGAAACCTCGTGAACTCCCTGAAGGAATCGGGGATCGCGGAACAAGTCTCCTCTCCCGCAAAGGGAACCCCCTCGGAACAAGAGGCGGGGGGAATCCCGCAAAATCTCCCGCAGATTGCCGAAGCTCTGACCAAATCGGGATTGTCTGCGGATACCGTAGACTCCGCAAAAATCGAGAAAGCGGTAAACGCCTTCCGTAAGCTTGACAATCGGAACTGCGAAAAGCTCCTCTGTGCCCTGAAGCCCTATCTGAACTCCCAACGGGGCGAGGTCATCGACAAAGCCATGTCCATGATGAAGGTCACCGACATTCTGACCCTCCTTCAGCAGAACGGTCAAGGAGGAAAATAACATCGGAGGTACTCATGTATTCACGAAATCTCGGCAAGAACACGGTCCGTGCTTCCCCGACCTACAACGCGTCCCCGCCCTCTTACCATGGGCATTCCCCATCGGGGGAGAGCCGTTATCCATACACCATCCCTCCGGGCTACGACGGAAATCGCTTTTCACGCCGCCCCGACGAGACGTCTCGCCATCTCGGCGAGACGGAGGTCAAGCATCACACCGCCCCCGTCAATGAGGGACAGCCGTATCCCGTCCAACGGGAATCCCCTTCTTTCACCTCAGAAAACGAGGAAGCGGAGGAAGTCTCGTCCGTTGTTTCCCTCCCAAGGGAAGAGGAAACAAAAGAAACCCGCAGCCTCACCAATGACCCGCTCGGCGCCTTGATCTCTTCTCTGAAGCATCGGGTTTCAAGCGACGATCTTCTCTTGATCGTCATCATCCTCATGCTGGCCGCCGAAGGAGAAAACGCCGAGCTGACCATCCTCCTTCTGTCTCTCCTTCTTCTCGTCAAGGATACGGGAAAGGAGTAAGGGGACTTTACGCAAACCGCCGATCCTCCGCAAGGAGACGAACCACACGGGCTGCCTCTCTCACGATGCCCGCAAGATCGCCGTAAAGAGGTCTGTAGCGGAAGTCGCCCTCGCTGCGGCTTTCTGCGGTGAGGCTGAGGCGGACGGCAAGAACACCGCTGTCTTCGGAAAAAGAAACGCCTGTCCCAAATCCGTTTGCCGCGGAGAGATATTCCGCAAGTGCCGTAAGGACTCCGCTTGTACGGGCGAAGGGGGAAAGACTGCCAAGATCCGTCACCTCGTGAAGCGCACCCGCTCCCCCGTTGTCCGCCATCGTCTCGATCCCGATGCTGACAACGGAACGGCAGGTCTCCACCCGAACGTCAAATTCGTGAGAAACGGTCGCCTCCATCATTGCACCGAACAGGGCGTACAGCACCTTGGCAAAATCGGCGGAAGAAAAACGAAACACGGGAACATCCTTCCCATCCTCGCCCTCTTTTCCGAAGGAATCCGCTTCCGTCAGATGAAAGCGGTTCCCGTAGAAAAGCGGGTCTTCCCTCACGAAGGAGAGAATACGCTCCGTCAGCTCCTTCACGTCGGTGTGTTCTTCCGTGTGACCTCCCCCCGCCGAATCCGCAACAGGCGAAAGAAAGGACCGTTTGGTCTCCTCCGCCGTCCCAAGGAGCGGAAAAAGCCGCAGATAAACGGGGGACAGCCGTTGGCTCAGCTTTTTCGTATTCCTGAAAAAAGTGACCGCGATGCTGTCCTTCCCTTTTTCTGCGTTTTTTTCGGCAAAGGCACAGGTGTATCCGTAAAAATCGTTCAGTCGGAACACACCCATTCCATCGTATCGATTGCTCCCGCTTCCTTCAAGGAACTCTTTTCGGCAAAGCGCCTTGAATCGCACCTCATCCCCCGGGGACAACGCCTGAAAAAATGCCTCCTGAATTACCGCAGGATCGGTTTCTTCCCACTGCCCGTTCTGCTGCGGAACCCACGTCAAAAGGGCGTCGGAAGAAAAAAACATACAAAATTGTTCATCCATCATAGGATTCTGTCCTTTTTTTCCGTAAAAAATTAAAACCAACCCGGATCGGAGCCGTCCGCTGCGGTGGTTTCCCCTTCCGTTTCCTTTGCGGGGGATTGATTTGCCCCCGTGGAAGCGTAAGGATTGGGTTCCACCGTTTCTTTTTCGGTCTCCTCTTCCCGCATTGCGTCATTTTCAGCGAGAACCGCGTACGAAATCGCCTTCGTGATCTGAATATTCCCGATTCCGTATCCGCGAAGGGCATGGTATTCCGCGCGAATGTAGTCCTCATCCGAAGAATCAAGGAAAATCCGCATGCCGTGGGTACCGATAACGCCCCCAAGCTCCGCACACAACCGTCTTACGTTTTCATCCGCTTCCTCAAGGGGGAAACGATCCGCATTCAGGTCGGCGCAGAGAACCACCCCCGCCGCGGAGAGCATACGGAACTGCTTTTCCTTTGCGGCATCCGAATATTCCTCTGCGGGGAACACGGCACCGACTGTGACGTCCCCCTTTTCCGCAAGCTCGGTCAGATAAGTAAAGACCTCCGCCGTCATTTCCGAAAGGCCCGTCACGATCACCTCGTCAAAGCCCAATCCCGAAAGCTCCCGAAGGAGGGCAAGATCCACCGAGGGGACAAGCTCGCCGCCCACACGGGAGGCCTCAAGAACACCGCTGACCCGAAGCCCCTCTCCCTTTGCGGAAGAGACAAAGGAACGTAACCCGTCGTAAGTCATCGCACCTTCTCCCCACGCCGTCCCATCGGTTGGAACGCGGGAAAGGGCAAGGAGAGCGGGAGAGGGGTAAATGAGCACCCCGTTCTCCGTAAGGGAAACGGAAACCGTATCAAACCGGGCTTTCATCTCCGAGAGAGAGGAAAAATCCCCGTCTTCCCCAAAGGCATAGCCCGCGGCAAACACGGATACCCGCTCTGTTGGCAGCTCTGCCGTGTAATGGACGGGAGATTCCTCCGCACCCACGGTCTCCGTCCCCGTTTCAAGGGCAGCAAGACGGCGGTCTGCCTCCTCCACCTTCTCCTTCAGATGATTGCCCAAAGCAGAAGCGGATACAGTGATCACCCCCGCCGCAGCGAGAACAAACAGAACGCGGAGGAGCCGCTTTTTCGACTTTTTCTCCGAATATCGCTTTCTTCTGTAATACTTCAAGGTTTATTCCCCTCAATCAAGATTGAATATGGTGTACTTCTCACCAAGCGCTGTTTTTTCCACAACCACGGAAGGAAGGAGTGCCTCTAACTTCAGATTGAACACGCCGTCGTAGTAGGTCTGCCTCAGCTCGTCCCAATTCACCGCAATGTAGTCGTCTTCCTTCTCGTACCGCTTGATAATGCTGTACCCTGCGGGGGTTTCCACAATGCCGCTTACCTCACCGATGGCAAGGGAGAAGGCGGCGTCCTCAAACTCCTCGTAATAGGAGCCCCGCATGATGTAGTACCCGTCATCGTTGTTGAACATATACAAATCCTGACCGTACCGTTGTACAAGGTCATCAAAATCCGCCCCGCCGTTTACCATGTCAAGAAGCTCTTCCGCCTTTGCAAGGTTCTCTTCCGCGGAATTTCCGTTGTCACGGGAGACTAAAATCTGCTTCACGCGGATAAACTCGTCGCTGTGGAAAATCTCCGTGAGAACTGCCTCATCGTCCTCGATTTCCCCCTTCAGAAGCATGGCATGGAACAGCTCCTCCATCATCACATCGTTGAGGGCGAGGAAGCGGTAGGTGCCGTCGTTCATGTAATATTCTCCGATGGCTTCCAAGTACGCCTTGTAGTCGAAGTCGTAGGATTCGTACACCGCGTTCATCTTCAGCTCCACGCTTTCGGTGATCAGCGGGTCGTCGGAATGAAGCCCGTAGCTCTCTCCCACAATCAGGGGAAGGTACATGGAGGCAATGGTCTCCTCCACGTCCGCGTACAGCCGTTCCAAAAGAACCGCACCCGATTCCCCAAGCCAGATTTCCCCGTCCGCCCCCGCTTCATAGGCATCCTTATGCCCCAGCATGACGTAACGGTACAGCTCGTAAGGCACGTCAAATCCGCCTGCCGTCATAACAGCAGCCTGCTCTTTTTTCGAGCTTTTGAGGATTTTTTCGTTATTTCCGCAGCCGCTTCCCATCAGAAGAACAACGAGAAGAACCGCAGAAAGAATTCTCTTTTTCATCTGTCTTTACCGACCTTTCTTTTTCCGCACAAAACCGATGATTTACAATTATAGAACACAATCAAAGCAGTCTTACACAAATATTCTTTATAATATACCAAATCAACATGAATTCCATGTGTATTTTGTTTGGCTTTTTTTAAAAGTTTTCGGATTCCGCTCACCGTCCCCTCCTACTTTTTTTCGGCGGGAGCGGAATTTGGTGTTGATTTTTCATCCTCGGGTGTGGTATAATATTTTATATAAAAAACACACTTGAGCGGGAAAGGTGCGCAAAAAGCATGAACGATTTCTCCACAGATTTCACATCAAGAGTAGATTTACAGAAAATCATCACCGAAAAAGGGCTTGGAGTTCTCTACACTCCCGAGGACCCGTCCCAGATTATGATCAGCTGCAGCGACGTCAACCGACCCGGTCTTGCCTTCGCAGGGTTCTTCGATCACTTCGACCCCAAGCGAATTCAGGTGATCGGCAATGCGGAAGCGGCGTATCTGAAGGGGCTGGACCCCACCACAAGACGGGAACGCCTCACCGATTTCTACACCCGAAATCCCGTGGCAATCGTCATTTCCCACGGAAACGAGCCGGACGAAATCCTCTGTGAGCTGGCGGAATACTTTGAAATTCCCGTCATGATCACCGACGAAAACACCAGCGACTTCATCTCCTCCCTCATTGCGTTCCTCCATGTTCAGCTTGCTCCCCAGATCACCCGCCACGGTGTTCTTGTGGAAGTTTACGGCGAGGGGCTCCTGATTATGGGAGACAGCGGCGTGGGTAAGAGTGAAACCGCCATCGAGCTGATCAAGAGAGGTCACCGATTCATCGCGGACGACGCGGTAGAGCTGCGGAAGGTTTCCGCAAAATCCATCGTCGGACGGGCTCCCGAGCTGATCAAGTATTACATAGAGCTGCGCGGCATCGGAATCGTGGACGTCCGCCGTCTCTTCGGTATGGGTTCCGTCAAGGAAACGGAAAAGGTGGATATGATCATCAATCTGGAACCGTGGGTGCAGGGAAAAATGTACGACCGCCTCGGCCTCGACAGCGAATACACCGACATCATGGGCATCCGGATTCCCACCACCACCATTCCCGTCAAGCCCGGCCGAAACCTTGCCATCGTCCTGGAAATTGCCGCCATGAACAACCGTCAGAAGCGCATGGGCTACAACACAGCGGAAGAATTCAACCAAAAACTGATGAACGACATGGGTCTGACCTAAGTCCGGTTCAATTACAAATATTTTTGGGGGAGGAAAACTTTTTGAGAAAAGTTTTTCTCCCCCGAAATTTTGGCGAAGCCAATATTTCCGCCCCCACCACCTTTCAAAAACTTTTGAAAAGGGAGATAATGTGTCTTTTTCATCCCAACATTTGTTATACAACCAAATAACAAAAGATACCGTAAGGTGAACGCCACCGAACGGTATCTTTTCTGTTATGGAGTAAACTTACCGCTTTTTCTTCTTTACGGCAGCGACAGCGACGATTCCCACCGCCACTGCACCGACCGCCGCAAGGAGAATCACCGTAAGGGTTCCGTCTTCCCCGCTGTCCACGGTGGAAGAGGCGGTTTCGGTAGGTTCAACGGATTCCGCTGCGGGAACGTCCGTCTCGGGTGCCTCGGTTTCGGGTGCCTCGGTCTCGATTACCTCGGTCTCGATTACCTCGGTCTCGGGTGCCTCGGTCTCGATTGCCTCGGTCTCGATTGCCTCGGTCTCGATTACCTCGGTCTCGATTACCTCGGTCTCGGGTGCCTCGGTTTCGATCACTTCGGTTTCGATCACTTCGGTTTCGATCACTTCGGTCTCGATTACCTCGGTCTCGATCACCTCGGTCTCGATTACCTCGGTTTCGGGTGCCTCGGTCTCGATTGCCTCCGTCTCGGG
>JAZQUQ010000347.1:0-8706 GCA_045631365.1 Eubacteriales bacterium
CCACCGCCTCGTTCAGAAGCTTCATGTAGAGATCGTATCCCACCGCTTCCATGTGGCCGTGCTGTTCCGCCCCCAGAAGATTTCCCGCACCGCGGATTTCAAGGTCACGGAGGGCAATTTTGAATCCCGCACCGAAGGCAGCGTATTCCCGAATGGCTTCCAGCCTCTTCTCCGCCACCTCCGACAGAGCTTTGTTTTTCTTAAAGGTAAAATACGCAAAAGCCCGTCGGCTGGAACGCCCCACACGACCTCGGATCTGATGAAGCTGGGACAATCCGTAGGAATCCGCGTTTTCAATGATCAGCGTATTGGCGTTGGGAACGTCCACACCGGTTTCGATGATGGTGGTGCATACAAGGATATCGATTTCCCCCTTGATGATGGCTTCCCATACCTCTTCAATCTCTTCCCGCTCCATCTTACCGTGGGCAACCGCAATTCTGGCATCGGGAATGGCCTTCTGAATCCGATTTGCCACGTTGTAGATCCCCTCCACGCGGTTGTAAAGGTAAAACACCTGCCCGTTTCGCCGTAATTCCCGTCGGATGGCTTCGTTGATGATGACCTCGTCAAACTCCAGCACGTAGGTCTGCACGGGAGAACGCTGTCCGGGGGCCTCCTCAAGGACACTCATATCCACAATGCCCCCCATTGCCATGTTCAGCGTTCGGGGAATGGGCGTTGCGGTCAGGGTGAGAAGGTCCGCGTTGGTTGCCATCTGCTTCAGCTTTTCCTTCTGTGCCACACCGAAGCGCTGTTCTTCATCCACGATGATCAATCCTAAATTTTTGAACTCTACGTCCTTGGAGAGAAGGCGGTGGGTACCGATGATAATATCCGTATCCCCTCGGCGGAGCTTTCGGATGGAGGCATCCTGTTCCTTTGCCGTACGGAATCGGGATACCATATCAATCTTCACGGGGAAGGCACGCATACGGCTGAGAAAATTCCGATAATGCTGATACGCCAGAATGGTGGTGGGTACGAGAACCGCAACCTGATACCCGTTCGCCGCCGCCTTGAACGCCGCGCGGAGTGCAACTTCGGTCTTGCCGTATCCAACGTCGCCGCAAAGGAGTCGGTCCATGGGATAGGGTGCCTCCATGTCGCGGCGGACGTCCTCGATTGCCATGAGCTGACCGTCCGTTTCCTCATAGGCAAAGGATGCCGCAAATTCACGGCACATTTCGTCGTCGGGGTCGTAAGCAATACCGCGGGTCCGCTTTCGCTTGGCGTAAAGGTCAATAAGCTCCTTCGCCATTTCTTTTGCCGCCGTTTTCGCCTTGGTCTTGGCACGGTTCCAGTCCGCGCCCCCCATTTTGGAGAGCTTCACCATCCCCGAATCGCTTCCCGCACCGATATATTTGGACACCAGCTCCAGCTGATCCACAGGGAGGAACAGCTTATCCGCCCCCGCATACTTGATGTGGACATAGTCTCTGGAGCTTCCGTCGATGACCATGTTCTCCAGTCCCATGTACTGACCGATTCCGTAGGCGGAGTGAACCACAAGGTCCCCCACCTCAAGGTCGGCGTAGGACATAATGGCCTCGGTGGAGCTTTTTTTGACCTTCTTCCCTTTCTTCAATCGGGAGGAGATCATACGGCTCAGCTTCACGCTGCTTGCGGAGTAATCCATCAGCACAAAACGGGGGAAGTCAAGCTCAAAGCCGCCCATATATTCCCCCAGCATGGTGAGAACCGCCTTCTTCCCTTCGCCGAGGAGAGAAAGTGCGGTCTCCGTTCCGTCCTCTCCATCGCAGGAAGCCGTGGTGATTCCAAGATCAAGGAGCAGCTCACCCACACTTTTCTGTTCCGCTTCGGTGGCAAAGAGAACCACGGGAAGGACGCCGTCCTCCATGTAGTTCTTCAAATCCTCCAAAAACAGCTCCGTGTTCCCCGCGTAAGCCGACACATGACGGGTGGTGAAACCGAATGTCCCCTCGTCTTTTACACCGTCGTGGGTTCTTTTCAGGGCATCGATGAACACCCCCTGATTCCGTCCGCAGTCCATGGTATCAAGGACCGATTCCCACTCTCTCATGTAGCCGTAGTGTGCCTTCACGGGGGGAATCTCAAAGTTCTCCGTCATATCCTCCAGGCTCTGATTTACTAGTGCCAGCGCCCCCTCCGCCTTTTCCTCACAGGCAGCGGAATCGGGGATGATCAGCATTCCCTCGGTGTAGTCGAGGCAGCAGTCCCCGTTCGGATACAGCATGGGGATGTATTTGTCGAGACTGTTCATCTCCAACCCATGCTCCAAAGCGGCAAGCTCACCCGAAAGAAGGGTGATGGCACGGGCATAACGCTCGTCAGCCTGTTCCGTTTTCCCCAGCCGCTGAATCTGCCGTCGGAGAAGAGCGGCAAGCTCGGTTTTCACCTCATCGGAGGCAATCAGCTCCCTTGCGGGGGAAAGGATCACCTCGTCGGGAGCAGTCTCCGTAAACCGCTGGGTCTCCACGGAAAAATAGCCGATTCGGTCAATTTCGTCCCCAAACAGCTCGATGCGGATGGGGTTGGAGTTGGTGGGATACACGTCAAAGATGCCGCCGCGCCGCGCAAACTGCCCCTTGCCTTCCACCAGATCCACTTTCACGTATCCCGCACGCAGAAGCTTTCGGGAAAACTCCTCGGAATCCAACTCCTCGCTGAGGGAAACCCGTACCGTAAGAGCCGAAAGGAGCGCAGGCGGCATTGTGATCTGCAGAACAGCCTCGGCGGTGGTGCAGATCACGTGGGGGCGGTCGTAAACCTCATATTCCCCCGTGTTGATTCCGTACAGGGCGGAAAGCACAGAAAGCCTCTCATTTTCGTAATCATGAGAAGCTGTCATATTATTAAAATTGTAATCCCTCGCAGGATAGACCATGGCGTTCATCCCCATGGAAGCAAGAAAGGCTTGGAAGCTCCGTGCCTTTTTCTCGTCGGGGAAGATCACGGTCACAGGATCGTCGTCCTCCATGCAGTCCTCGCACAATGCGGTAAGCAGAATCTGCTCCGCGCTGTCCGTCAGTCCGTGGAGGGCAACAGGCTTCTTTTTCCCGAAGGGGGGAGTCTGAATGCGGGAAAGGAGTCCCTCGTATTCCCTGTTCCGTCGGAAAACCTCTGTCAAAAGCCGATAATTCATTTGTTTACCTCAATCACAAGCACTTCGTCCCGTCAAAGAGACGCCTTGAACCCGTTGAACTTGCCCATGGCATCTTCGAATTTGCCGCCAATGATCATCTCGCAGGCAGGAAGGGATGCTTCCAAGCATTGGAACAGAAGCTTCAGATCGGCATCGGGCATTTTACCAAGAACCCAATCTGCCATATCGTACTCCTTGTGGGGCTTTTCGCCTACCCCGAGACGGATTCTCACAAACTCGTCGGTTCCCAGCTGTTCGATCATGCTCTTCAGCCCGTTGTGTCCCCCTGCGGAGCCGTTTTTCCGCAGTCTCATCCGTCCGGGTGCAAGGGCGGTGTCGTCGACAAGGACGATCACACGGTCCGCGGGAATCTTATAGAACTGCGCCGCTTCCCGTACCGCTTCTCCGGAGAGATTCATATAGGTCTGCGGCTTCATGAGAAGGACGTTCTTCCCTCCCACCACCGCGTTCCCCACCAAAGACTTGAACTTGATCTGCTTGATGGGAGCGTTCAGCTTTTGAGAAAGGTAGTCCATCCCCATAAATCCCGCATTGTGACGGGTGGTCAGGTACTTGTCCCCGGGATTGCCCAGTCCCACGATAATGTATTCGGGAGTACCTCCCCCTGTATTGCTCGTAGTGCTGATTTTCTTGAATAATTCGAAAATATCTGCCATAGTTCCTCCAATTTCGATAAACCTCAGAACGCCCAAAAAGCCCGTTCTGAGACGGGTTGGGGTGTTCTATGTATGATAATCCGTTTACAGAGTTACGTAACGGAATGACTTCAGTTTGATAATCCGATCTCTGTAGTCCATAGACATATCGGAATCCTTCAGCACGTCGCAGATTTTGGACGGGCCGCAGTAGTGCATGGGGATGCAGTTCTTGATCTTGAAATGCTGCATAAAATAGTCGATATTCAAAAAGGCATACTGCTTCTGTCGGTTATCCAAGGTAAGGAACGCCACGTCAATGGCATACTTCCGCAGAATGGAGGTGTACTCCTTGTATGCTTTTGTCATATCGTAAACCTCGCCCTCGGACATTCCGTCCCAAAGCCACAGGTTCAGCTCTCCCGCATGGAACAGGGTTTCGTTTTTGGTGCTTACAAGAAAAGCAACCCCTGCTCCCGTGGAGTGAATCGCACGGATTTTCACTCTGCCCCGCCCCGTTTCCAGCTGAAGCCTTCTGCCCGGCTCCACGAAAATACAGTTCTTGATCCCGTATTCCTCGGGAACGGATTTCGGGATATCGGAGGAGAGGATGTATCGCACCTTTTTCATGGACGCCGAAAGCTCAAACACCTCGGGGTTCAAGTGATCGTAGCGGTTTGCCGTAACGAACACGAAAGTTTCTTTTCTCGGAGAGAGGTCCGGAATTTCGCCCGTGTAATAGTCGAATATGAAATTAAACTTGTCTGTCTCCACAACGAAGCCGCTGTAGCCCATGGACGTAATCTTCATCCAAACTCTCCTTTCGTGTCGTTTTATTGCAGTCTCTTTATGTTACCATTCTATCGGCGTTTTGTCAAGTCCATCCGCCACTTTCGGAATAACTTTTCTTCATTAATTCACTTTTTTTCCGTACTCCCTTTACTTTTCCGAAAAAATGTGCTATTATTAGAATAGTGTAGCTGTATTCTCATCACATTCAAAATCAAACCTGCAGCACGCAGTGTAAAAAAGGATATATGATATGGATTTCAAAAAAGTTCTGAAACAGTTCAACCTTGATACCGAATATTCCGCCTACGGAAACGGTCATATCAACGACACATTTGTTACCCATTCCGAACCCCAGTACATTCTTCAGAAGGTGAACAAAAACGTATTCACCAAGCCGGAAGAAGTAATGGAAAACATTATGAATGTTACCCGCTTCCTGAAGGATAAAATCATTGCAGAAGGCGGAAACCCCGACCGTGAAACTCTGAATCTCGTGCTCACCGTGGACGGAAAGCCCTACTACTGTGCCGAAAACGGGGAATATTACCGTGTTTATAAGTTTATCGACCATGCCATCTCCCACGACAAGGTGGAGGATCCCATGCAGCTCTATCATGCGGCAAAGATGTTCGGTAAATTCCAGAATATGCTGGCGGATTACCCTGCCGACACCCTCAACGAAACCATTAAGAACTTCCACAACACCAAGTCCCGTTTTGCGGATTTCAAAAAGGCTGTGGAGCAGAACCTTTCCGGCAGACTGGACAATGTCAAGGAAGAAGTACAGTTCGTTCTCGACCGTGAAGCGGATTGCAGCGTAGTGGTAGACGCCATGGCAGAAGGAAAGATTCCCCTCCGCGTTACCCACAACGATACCAAGCTGAACAACGTTATGCTGGACGAGGTGACAGGGGAAGGCGTATGCGTCATCGACCTTGACACCGTTATGCCCGGTTCTCTCCTGTACGACTACGGCGACGCCCTCCGTTTCGGAGGTTCCAGCGGCGCGGAAGACGAAAAGGATCTCAGCAAGATCTGGTTCAACGTAACCAACTTCGAGCATTTCACCCGCGGATTTATCGAAGCGCTCCCCTCCATCACCGAGGAAGAGCTGAAGCTTCTCCCCTTCTCCATCAAGTTGATGACTCTGGAATGCGGTTCCCGCTTCCTTGCGGACTACATCAACGGCGACACCTACTTTAAGACCCACTATCCCGAACATAATCTGGACCGCTGCCGTACCCAGTTCAAGCTGGTTGCCGACCTCGAAGCAAAGATGGACGAGCTGAACGCCATCGTAGCAAAAATCGCCGCGGAAAACGGTCACTAAAAAACTCTTTGTACTCATGGGGAGGGAAAACTTTTTAAGAAAAGTTTTTCCTCCCCATACCCCACCTTTTCAAAAACTTTTCAACAAAAAGGATGTACTTATGGAACTGAAAGGCAAAAAGATCGTCGTTCTGGGGGACAGCATCACTCAGGGAATCGGCGTATCGGAGGAAAAGAATTATTTTGTCAACCGTATTGCCGAATGGGGCGAATGCACCGTGGTCAATCACGGCATCGGAGGCACCCGTATGGCAAAGCAGATCAACCGTTACTGCCCCGAGTTTGACGATAACGATTTCTGCATCCGTGTGGAAAAGCTGGAAGCCGATGCGGACATCGTGATCATCTTCGGCGGTACCAACGACTTCGGCCACGGGGATGCACCCATGGGGGATTTCTACAACCGTGATCCCTACACCTTCTACGGCGCGTGCCACACCATCATGACCCGACTTTACGAACGTTTCCTCGGAAAGACCGTCATCATCATGACCCCCATTCACCGTGTGGACGAATACCGCTTCTACCCCGACGGACATCTCCGCCGCTGTCTGAAGGATTATGTGAAGGTCATCCGTGAAATGGCGGACCACTACTCCCTCCCCCTCCTCGACATGTATGCGTCAAGCGGAATCCAGCCCGAAATCGACGCGTTCCGTGAGGCATACTGTCCCGACGGCATCCATCCCAACGACGCGGGCCACGAGCTGATCGCAAAGAAGCTGTTCGCCTTCCTGAAAGCACTTTGATGTGTCTTGACGGAGAATACAACCCGAAACAAATCAAAAGGCAGTTCCCGACGGGTCTGAAACCCAACGGAGACTGCCTTTTTACTGTTTCTTTTTGGGGATGACTGCAACGCTGCAGCACGTTCCCTTTCTTTATATTCCCTTCAGCTTGCCCACAATTCGACAGAAATCCGCCGCAGAGAGCTTTTCGCCTCTTACATCGGGGCGGATGCCGAGGGATTCCAATGCAGCGGTTACGTCTGCCTTGGTGTACCGCTCACCCACCGCGTTGAGGAGGGTCTTTCTCCGCTGACCGAAGGCGAGACGGACAAAATCGGACACCGCACGAGCAAATTTTTCGCACTCCCCGTCGTCCTCGGGACAGCTCGGGTATACTTCACGAATTCCTCTGTGAGGTACAATGCCAACCACCGCAGATGCCACCTTGGGCGCGGGCAGGAAGTTCCCCGCCGACACGTCAAACAGCTTTTCCGCGTTGGCACGAAGGGCGATGGCAGCGGAAATTGCCCCGTAATCCGCAGATTTTTCGTTTGCACAGAGGCGGCGTGCCACCTCCAGCTGTACCATAACCGTAATTCCCGCCAAAGGTACGGGTGCATGGTAGGGGAACGCATCCAGAATCTTCATCAGCACGGGCGTGGTGATGTAGTAGGGCAGATTGGCGCAAACGCTGACCGTACCGCCGTCACGGATGATTTCACCGAAGTGTTCCTCCAAAAATGCGGTCAGGTCTAACTCCATAAAGTCTGTGTTGACCACCGTCAGGTTGTCACAGTCCCCCAGCGCCTCGGAAAGAAGAGGAATCAGCCCTGTATCGATCTCCACCGCCACTACCTTTTCGTAGGTCTCGCAGAGATACTGGGTCAGCGCTCCCACACCGGGTCCGATTTCAAGGACACCGTGACGGGTTCCGCCGTGACTGCAGGCGATTTCGTAGGATTCCTCCGCAATGCGGCAAGGAACGTTGGTGTTAATGAGAAAGTTCTGTCCGTACCCCTTCTTGGGTGCAAGACCGTATTTATCGAGAAGTCTTTTGACTTCCGAAAGGTTGCAAAGATCGATCTGTCCCATCTTATATCACCTGTGTGCGGTATCCCACACGATACACTCCCTCGGAAGGAAGGGTGATGGCATACTTCTTGCTCTTTGCGTCCGTGGTCTCCTTCACGTCGGCAGGAAGACCGTTCCAGGGTTCCAAACAAAGGAACGGCGAATTCCGCTTTTCGGGAGTCCACAGTCCCAGCGCATCAAATCCCTCGAAATCGAAGGAAATGCCGCGTCCTGTCTTGTCGGAAATCAGCTTCACCTTTTTCACGGGGAGATTTTCCACAATCATGGCGTCCTCGTCAAAGTCGGAGTAAACGAGAGGGATCTCGTTGGTGCCGATCAGCTGGTCCTTTTTCGGGATAGCATCGTTCATGAAGCCCTTGTCGGAGATGGAAACCACAGCCCCCTCCGCATTGTCGAAGATCAGGCGGTAATCCTCGAAGGATTCCCCTTCTTCCATAGGGCAATTGAACCCGGGATGTCCGCCGATGCAGAAGGTCATCTCACGGTCATCACGATTGGTCACGGAAAATTCCGCATCAAAGCCGTCGTCACTCACCGTATAGGTCACGGCAAGGGTAAAGCGGAAGGGGAACATGGCAAGGGTCTCCTCGGATTCCCGAAGCTCAAGTGTCACGGAATTTTTGGTCAGATATACGGGATCGAACGCCATCTTCATGGCAAATCCGTGCTTGGGCATGGGATATTCCACCCCATCAAACGCCATTTTTCCATCCTTGGGAGAGCAAACTACAGGAAAAAGCACAGGCGCCTGACCGTCCCAATGATCGGGATGCCCCTGCCAAACGTATTCCCTGCCGTCCTTGATAAAGGAAATAAGCTCTGCCCCCGCAGTGGTCACAACCGCAGAAGTGCCGTTTTCCGATGTCAGTGTAAATGTCATAACAATACCTCATTAAAAGAAAATCCCCTCCCAAAACAATATCACTGTCACAGTTTAAAGGTTTTTGAGGGGGGTATGGGGGGAACTTTTTGCAAAAAGTTC
>JAZQUQ010000348.1:0-9712 GCA_045631365.1 Eubacteriales bacterium
GGAGACATGGTCTTGTAGAATTCACGGGTACGGTCATACACACCGGTGTTGATGAAATCGGTGAGAACGTTGTTGGCGTTGGAAGCACAGATGAAGTGTGCAATGGGCAGACCCATTTCACGAGCAATATAAGCCGCAAAAATGTTGCCGAAGTTACCGGTAGGAACACAAACGTTCACACTGTCGCCAAGATTGATCTTACCTGCGGATACAAGGTCGCAGTAAGCGGAAACATAGTAAACAACCTGAGGAACCAGACGTCCCCAGTTAATGGAGTTCGCGCTGGAGAAGAAGAAGCCCTGCTCAAGAGCCTTTTCTGCCAGAGCCTTGTCGGAGAAGATCTTCTTTACGCCGGTCTGAGCATCGTCAAAGTTTCCTTCAACCGCACAAACGTAAACATTGTTTCCTTCCTGCGTCGTCATCTGACGCTGCTGCATCTTGCTGACACCGTCGTTGGGATAGAATACGGTCATCTTCACGCCGTCCACATCACGGTAGCCTTCGAGAGCCGCCTTACCGGTGTCACCGCTTGTGGCAACCAGAATGTGCGCCAGCTTTTCCTCGCCGGTCATGCGGAGCGCACGAACGAGAAGACGGGGCATAATCTGCAGCGCCATATCCTTGAACGCGCAGGTAGGACCGTGCCACAGCTCAAGGGAGTAAAGACCGTCACCGATGTCTACGATGGGAGCAGCACCGCCTACGAACTTGTCTGCGCTGTAAGCCGCATCACAGTCTGCCTTCAAACCGTCCTTATCATAGTCGTCAAGGAACAAGGAAAGGATGTACGCCGCGCGTTCGCTGTAAGAAAGACCGCACAGCATTTCGATATCGGCAGCGGAAAGAGCAGGTGTGCCTTCGGGGAGATAAAGACCTCCGTCAGGAGCAAGACCGCGCTTGATGGCCTCTGCCGCCGTCACATATTCTTTTGCTTCAATGTCTCGTGTACTTCTGTATCTCATATCAATACCTCTTGTGGTGTAATTTACTTTATTTGATCTATATATAAAAGTTTTTGAGGGGTTTCAGGGGAGCTTTTTTCAAAAAGATCCCCTGACGTTTCCCCGTATACGTCGTTTCCGCACGGCATTTTCGTAATGCTCCACAGCGGTGGGGGAATCGTTTTTGTCAAGGTAAATCTCAATCACGTCAATTCTTGGGAACAGCTCGGCATATTCCGTGTGCCGCTTCCGATATTCCTCGGCGGTCTTCACCAGCATCTCCTGCTTCCGTCGGTCAACGGCATCCGCAGGGGTTCCGAAGGGATTGTTCCTCCCTTGCACAGCATGTCGGGTCTTCACTTCCACAAATACTAACGCATCCCCGAACTTTGCCACAAGGTCAAGCTCGCCGTGCCCCGCGTGTACGTTCCGCTCAAGGATTTCGTATCCTTTTCCGCGGAGAAAATCCGCCGCAACGTCCTCGCCGATCCGTCCCGTTTCTTTTTTATCTGTCGTCATGCTTCTTCCGCATCCCAAGCCGCCAATTTTTCCTTATCCCTCTTAAGAAAGGCAAGGAAACTCCGCCTGTGACAGGGGGAAGCCCCGAGACGGTACACCGCCAACTTATGATTCTTCGTGGGATACCCCTTATGTTTGCCGATGCCGTAACCGGGGTACTGCTCCTCCAGCAGAACGCATTGCCTGTCCCTCGTCACCTTGGCAAGAACCGACGCCGCCGCAATGGATTGGGACACCGCATCTCCGTGAACCACCGCTTCTGCATTTTGGGTGAACCCGCGGGTCTGATTGCCGTCCACCAGCACCATATCGGGAGCATATTCCTCTCCCAGCATAGCAATGGCACGGCGCATGGCAAGGAGCGAGGCGTTCAGAATATTGATCTCGTCAATCTCCTCGGGGGTCGCCTCCGCAATGCCGTAAGCAAGAGCGCATCGGATAATCTCGTCGTAAAGCTTCTCACGCTTTTTCTCCGTCAGCTTTTTGGAGTCGTCCAACCCTTCGATCACGCATCCGTCGGGAAGAACCACCGCCGCTGCAACCACAGAGCCGCAGAGAGGTCCCCTCCCCGCTTCATCCACGCCGCAGACGACGTTGTATCCCTTCTCCCGAAAGGAAGCATCAAAGCCGTAATCAAGCATGATTCTCCTCCTCAAAAGAGGGCGTGTCTGGTGTATTTTCGGGGGTATTGGTTTCCTTTGCACCGGGCAGCTCCAGAGTAATTCTGCCGATTTTGGCACCGCGGAACTCGTCAAGAACGATAATCGCCGCCCGCTCCGTGTTCAGTTCACCGCCGGAGATCAGAAAACCGCGTTTTCTTGCCACTTCCGCCAGCAATTCATGGGGCTTCAGCTCATTCAGCCTGCCGCCCTCGTTGTTCAGCTTGTATCTGGCAATAAAGAGATCGGGAGCAACGTCCATCAACCGCTTGCAGAGGATTCCCGCAAGGGTCTCAATATCCACCACCGCATCCTTGATAGCACCGGTCACCGCAAGATTTTCTCCCGTCAGCTGGTCGTCAAACTTGGGCCAGAGAACACCGGGCATATCGAGAAGATCAATGCCCACGGAGGTAGTCACCCATTGCTTGGTCATGGTCACACCGGGTCTGTCCTCCACCCTCGCCTTTTTACCGCCGCCCAGACGGTTCACAAGGGAGGATTTTCCCACGTTGGGGATTCCCACCATCATGGCACGGATCTTCCGTCCGCTCATTCCCTTGTCCTCGTACCGCTTCAGCTTCTCCGCAAGGATTTTCCGAACGGCAGGGTAAATCTGCTTGATTCCCTCTCCCGTTACGCAGTCGATGGCAAGAGCGTTCCCACCGTATTCCTTGATCCACTTTGCGGTAGCCGCAGGATCGGCAAGGGAGCACTTGTTCAGCAAAGTCAAGGTGGGCTTCGGGGTCGTCAGCCTCTTGATTTCGGGGTTTTTGGAGCTTTGAGGAATTCTCGCATCCAAAAGTTCAATGATAATATCAACATTTCCAAGGTTTTCCGTGATCAGACGGCGGGTTTTCGCCATATGCCCGGGAAACCACTGTATGGTCTGTGACGGCATAAAGTCACCTCATTCCGAATAAGGGTTTTGGAATACTTCAAATGCGGCAAAAGGAAATACTCTTGCCACCGCCTTACCCACCACGCACCGCACGTCAATGGTGCCGATCTCGCTCTGACGGCTGTCAGCAGAATTGTGTCGGTTGTCGCCGAGAACGAAAATTTCACCCTCGGGCACGGTAATGGGGAAGGAATAATCGGCAGTCAGAAAACGGGTAGGGTCCAGATAGCGGTAAGGCTCGTCCACCACTTCCCCGTCCACCGTCAATGTCCATGTGGAAAAATCAATGTCAACCACCTGCCCCTCGGTAGCAATCACCCGCTTCACAAGGGGATTGTTGTAGGGGTACGCCGTAATATCGTGAATGACCACAATATCTCCGGCAGCGGGCTCATAGAACAAATCGGTCACCGCCAGATACTGTCCGTTGTCAAGGGTCTTGTCCATGGAGTGCCCGTCCACAATATTGAGACGGATCCCAAAAGCAAAGAGGAGCATCACGCAAACCGATACCACGGCAAGCATTTCGCAAAGCTCATAGATATCCCCAAGGATATTTTTGGGCTCCTTCTTCGGCACTTCTTCGGCAAGAACGTCCTTTTCGGTATTGTTGTCCATAATAATCGCCTTTTCTTGCTGTACAGGAGGGGTCCCCTCCCTTGCATTTTCTTTATTTGATAATAGTATAAAGGTTTTTGAAGGGGTTTCCAAGGCGTCCCCTTATCTGCCGATCATTGCATCAAGGAGCGTGCTTCCGTCAGGGATGTAGTCGTTCATCGCGGCACATTCGTCCTCGGTGTAACGAACCGCACCCTTTCCCTCTGCCTTGGAGTCATACATAAAGAAAGGCACGGGATCGGAAGAATGTGTACGGATCACGCAAGGAGTGGGGTGATCGGGAAGAACCAGAATCTTGAACGCCTCGCCGCATCCGCAGAGATATTCGTAAACAGGCTTCAGAATCAGGCTGTCAATCTTCTCGATGGCCTTCGTCTTTACGTCGTATTCGCCGCGGTGACCGCATTCATCGGGTCCTTCCACGTGCAGATAGATGAAGTCACATCCGTCACGGAACGCATCAATTGCCGCATTGGCCTTGCCCTCGTAATTGGTGTGGTAGGTACCGGTTGCACCCTCTACGTCAATAACACGGCTCTTCGCACAGAAGCCCACACCCTTGATCAGGTCAACCGCAGAAATAATCGCAGACTTCACGCCCCACTTTTCGTCAAAATTGGGGAGAGAAGGCTTTCTTCCGGGAGACCACAGCCAGGGAGAGTTTGCGGGACGGAGTCCCTTAGCACGTCTTGCCTCGTTGATGGGATGATGGTTCAGAACCTCATAGCCCTTCTTCATAAATTCAAGGAATTCAGCACCGCCGTTGTCTTCCTTGGGCAGGAATTCGCCGATGCGCTGACCCAGATGGTCGTGGGGACGGGCAAAATCGTAAGTCGCGGAAGCATTCTTCCAGATGAGACAGTGGCGGTAGCTGATACCGGTGTGAAGGATTCTTCCTTCCATGGGGAGAGCCGCGTTCAGCGCCTTTACCAGTTCGTTTGCCTCTTCGGTGGAAATCTCGTCCGCACTATGGTCGAGAATAATTCGGTCCTCGTAAGCCACACCCTCGTCATCGGAAAGAGTTACCAGATTGCAGCGGATGGCAGTATCGTCCTCTGCCATCTCAATGCCAATGGATGCAGCCTCAAGGGGAGAACGACCCTTGGAATATTCGCGGGGATCATAAGAAAGAATGGCAAGGTTGGCAGTATCGCTTTCGGGGACCATGCCCTTGGGTACGTTCAGAACCGTACCGCAGCGGGATTTTGCGGCAAGGGCATCCATAGTAGGCTTGTTTGCCGCTTCCATGGGAGTTTTACCCCCAAGCACATCCGATTTTCTGTCCGCCATTCCGTCGGGAATCAAAACAAAGTATTTCATAAGCAAGTCCTCGGTTTATTATGCACGCTGAAACAGGTCTTCCCATTTCGATGTGTAAAATGTATATATATAAAATAATATGGTACAAAGAGCACTTTTCCCCTTGTACCAGTATTATACAACAATTTTTCAAAACAATCAAGACATATCCGCAAAATGCTTGGAATTTTCCAAGGAAATCAACCGTTTCACTCGGGCAAAAACATTGCGAAAATCATATAAAATGACCGTCCCCGTCCATACCGTCTCACGGATTTGCCTCGATATATGCCCCTATCTCCCGAAGCTCGGGGGAATCGGCGGCTTGAAGGGCGTGGGCGATTGCCTCGGGGGAGAAGTAAATCCCCGCAAGAACCGCCTGAACCCGTTCGGCAAGAGTGGTATCCAAAGCGTCGGTGAAAAGTCGGATTTTATCCACCCTCCCGTCAGCAACGGAAACGCAAAGCTCTGCCATACCGAAAGAGAACCGCTCCTCCACTGTATAGTCAAAGGAAGGCGCTTCCCCAAGCACCCAGTCATCGGACGCGCGAATGGCACGAAGATGGCGGATTTCGGCTTTTTCCGCATCTCCCAAAGGAAATTCCGTCACCGTTGATCCATAATACGCCTCAAAACTGCGGATCAGCGCCTCCATCATCCTCTCCGAAGTAAGATCTGCCCGAAACTCGGCAAGATTGCACACACGGGATCGCACGGAAGCCACCCCTTTGGCACGCAGCTTCTTTGCCGAAACAGTCAAGTACCGCTGAAGTCGGGTAAGGTCGGAGTTGATGAGAAGGGTCCCGTGACGAAGTCGTTTTTTCGCCCTCTCACCGAACGCATTCCCCGAAAACTTCCGTCCGTCTGCCACAAGATCGTTTCTGCCGTTCCGCTCCGCCTTGATCCCGAGCGACTGAAGGGCGGAAAGAAGGATCTCGTCCTGTGCGTCGGTGTCGTACAAATCCGAAGGGGCAAGGAAGGAGAAATTCAGATTGCCCCCGTCGTGATAAACCGCCCCGCCCCCCGTAATCCGACGGACAAGCTGTACGGAATCGGCGGACATCGCAGCACGGTCGCACTCCGCAAAGGCGTTCTGATTCCGCCCGATAATCACGGCGTTGTCGTTCACGTAGAAATAAAGCAGAATCGTATCGGACGGCAGATGAGTGAGAAAATACTCATCCCGCGCCAGATTTTCATACGCATCCCCCGTGGGGGCAATGTAGTAAGTGAGATTCATAGTAATTATTGAGGGAACTTTTTGAAAAAAGGTTCCCTCATACTCCCTCAAAAACTTTTATATTGATTCGCAAGGTATAGCTGTATGGAAAACAAAGGATACACGCAAAGGCCGTTTTATGTTAGTTTTACTCCTGCGAAATAGTGCCGTCTTCTTCGTAGCATACAATATGCTCGTCTTTCTTATAGTCAATCAGCCGCCACTCTTCATCTTTTCGTGAGGCCGGCATGAACTGCTCAAAAATCACACCATTTGAAAAGACGATAATCAAATCATTAACAGCAGAAAGTCTGCATTCTGTAACCTCAGCGTTCTGCATTTTGATATTGAGTGCTTTTGCCTGCACATCAAAAACACTGCTTAGTTCATCAGGGCGTCCAATCAAATCATACTGCCAATCTTCGGGTACTTCTTCGCAGTAAGGCTCGTAAACATCCCTTGAGGCTAAAAGAATGGTGTCATTTTCCCGAAAACGCCATTGTGTTTGGAAGTGAATCGAATACTCAGCAACCGCAATCTGTTTTCCGCGATAATTTGTAATTGTGTAATCTTCCCCCAGAAATAAGCAGAGCATATCGGCTGCACGACTGATACAATTAAACTGCTTTCCAATGATTCTTGATAGCATATACAGCGCCCTCCGGAACTTTCATTGTCTTTCGATTTTTCTACCCCATTATAACACAAAAACGGCAGAGGAACAAGTCCTCTGCCGAGATTTGTTTAATACCAATAGCTTGGAGTCCGGGGACTGGTCCCCGGGCTGGGGGTTTGGGGGATGAAGTCCCCCATCGTTTTCCCCTGTGACCGACTTAAACGCCTTCGCGGAGTGTTCTCAGCTTTTCAGCCTCAGTGTAGCTCTGGGTGGGAACGTAATCCTTGAGGGGAACGATCTTTTCGTGGATTGCGTCGAGGATCCAGCTATCCTGGGGGAAGAAGAATTCGTCGAATTCGAAGGGAGGTGTGATCCAGTTCTTCGCGCCAACAACCGCAACGGGAGCGTCGAGGTAATCGAAGCAGAGCTCGGTGATGTTGTTTGCGATATCGTTGAGGAAGGAGCCTCTTGTGCACGCGTCGGATACGAGAACAACCTTACCGGTCTTTTCAACGGACTTGATGATGTTCTCATAGTCCAGAGGAACGATGCTGTGGAGGTTGATGATTTCCGCATTCATGCCGTACTTTTCCTTCAGCTGATCAGCAGCCTTGGTTGCACGGTAGAGAGCAGCACCGAGAGTCAGGATGGTGATATCGTCACCCTTGCGGATCACGTTGGTGTCACCCATTCTGATTTCGTATGTATCAGCGGGAACTTCGGGCTGGAACATTTCGCCCATATCGTAGATTCTCTGGCTTTCGAAGAATACGACGGGGTCGGTGCCGTTGAGAGCAGCGGTCATAAGACCCTTTGCTTCCCAAGGTGTAGCGGGGAAGCATACCTTCAGACCGGGGATGTGCGCGCAAAGTGCGGTCCAGTCCTGAGAGTGCTGTGCGCCGTACTTGGAACCAACGGATACACGGAGAACGATGGGCATCTTCAGAATGCCTGCGGACATGGACTGCCACTTGGACATCTGGTTGAAGATTTCGTCACCTGCACGACCGATAAAGTCTGCATACATCAGCTCAACGATAACACGGCCGCCGCACATTGCGTAACCAACCGCAGAACCAACGATGGCAGCTTCGGAAATGGGAGAGTTGAACAGTCTTGTGTAAGGAACAACGTCCTTGAAGTTACGGTATACTGCGAACGCACCGCCCCATTCACGAACGTCTTCACCGTAGGAAACGAGAGTGGAGTCTTCGTAGTACTTGTTCATGATGGTTTCGGAGATAGCATCACGGATGTTGTACATCTTCATCTTGGAAACGGGCTTGCCGTCCTTGAATGCGCTGCGATGCTTGTCGGAAATCATCTTGAGAACGGGATTTTCTTCCTTGGGAACAGCAATTGCATGTTCAGCATCGCCGAAGGAAGCAACCTTTTCGTTGGAGAACATCAGTCTTTCAACGATGGCGGGATCTGCCTTCATGTCGATGTAGGGAGAGTATGTTGTGTCGGATGCGTGACGGCAGATCATGGTCATGCGTTCCTTGGTTGCAGCGAGGATGTCCTCGAAGGAGCTGTCACCGGCAACGCCTGCGTCAACGAGAGCCTGACGGTATGTGATGATGGGATCCATTGCTGCCCAAGCTTCCATTTCTTCCTTGGTACGGTATGCGTTCTGGTCGGAAGTGGAGTGGCCGGAGAAACGGTAGGTAACGGTGTCAAGAAGAACAGGACCCTGACCGTTGCGGAGGATGTCGAGCTTTCTTTCCATTGCGTCGATCACAGCAAGGGGATTGAAGCCGTCGATACGTTCTGCATACATCTGGTTGGGAGTGATACCTGCGCCGATTCTTGCGAGGAAGTCATATGCCATGGTTTCGCCTCTGGTCTGACCGCCCATACCGTAGCTGTTGTTGAAAATGTTGAAGAGCACGGGCAGACCGCCGTTTACGCCGTCTTCCCAAAGCATCTTCAGCTGGTCCATTGCAGCGAAGTTGAAGGATTCCCATACAGGACCGCATCCGAGAGAACCGTCACCGATGTTACATACAACGATGCCGTCCTTCTTGTTTACTCTCTTGTAGAGAGCAGCACCGGTAGCAACAGGTGCGGAACCGCCTACGATCGCGTTGTTGGGGTATACACCGAAGGGAAGGAAGAATGCATGCATGGAGCCGCCGAGACCCATGTGGAAACCGGTCTTACGAGCGAACACTTCGGAAAGTGTACCGTAAACGATGAAGCGGATCGCCAGTTCCTTTACGGAGTTCACGGGACCCATCTTTTCAACCGCACGGAGAGTTTCACCGCCGATGAAGTTTTCCATGATGGTCATCAGTTCCTGATCGGAGAGCTTGTTGATGCAGGAGAGAGACTTTGCAAGGATTTCACTGTGAGAACGGTGGCTGCCGAAGTTGAAGTCGTCCTTGGTGAGGTGGTAAGCCTGACCAACTGCAGCTGCTTCCTGACCGATGGAAAGGTGAGCAGGTCCGGGATATGTGGTTTCAACACCGTTGTACATACCCTGAGTCTTGATCTGGTTCAGCATGGACTCGAATTCACGGAGGATGGTGATGTCACGGTAGATGCGGATGAGGTCTTCATCCTTGTAGCGGGAACGTTCCTCAGCTACAGTCTTGTTGTATGCGTTTACGGGAATATCAGTAAAGCTGATCTTGCCGGAAGCACGCATCTCAATCGGATCGACATAAAGATTCTTAGGCATAGTATATCATGTCCTTTCAAATAATTTTTGTATTCAAAGGAGCGGCTCATGGGGAGACCTTTTTAAGGAAAAGGTCTCCTGAATAACAATACCGTGTATTGTTATTCGCCCCTCCCAAAACCTTTTTGAACAATTCGTCAACAAAAATTGACTCCCCCCTCGTGGGAAATCTTACGATTTCGGCTTCAGAAGTGCCGAGTTTGGGTCCGGCACTGCCGGTGGGGTCCGGGGACTGGTCCACGGGCTGGGGGCTTGGG
>JAZQUQ010000349.1:0-9834 GCA_045631365.1 Eubacteriales bacterium
GGAACGCGGGAATATTCATAGGCAAAGGTCTGCACCATGACGTGGGGGAATTCCTTCTCCACCGCTTCTGCAAGGGCGTTGACGAAACGGATCATACTTCCTGCGGGGCTTCCCTCCTCCGCATCGATGGCGGCGCAATGTTCACAGGAACAGCCGAGGGGGCCATCCTCTTGAGAGAAGTCGATCAAGGTTCTGTCGGGATGCTCCCGAAGCTCCTTCAGCACGTTTTCGGTGACGATACGAAGCACGTCGGGATTGCTGAGGCAAAGCTGATGCCCTGGCTGATTCTCCCGTACTCCGTTCACCAAAGCGAAATATTCGGGATGGCTCTCGCCGTATTCCTCAGCGGAACAGTATTTCTGATAGGTGTGGCAGGCAATGTGCTCAAACACCATCCCGCCGTGGGCGGACATATCTCCGTAGAGACACGAATTGACCCGTGTCACCGACGCAAAATCCGCATTTCTCAGCAGATTATAGTTGGAGCATCGGCGAACTTCAAAGGCAGGGTTGTCCACAAGATCAAGTCCTGCGGAAACTTCCGCTTCCCCCTCGGTAGGAATTACTTCACAATCCGCGGCAAACAATCGGTAGCCGAGATACTTTTCCGCAAAATCGTATGCGGCGTACAGGGTTCCGCGGGAAATTTTGCCGTCGAGGTACACGTTGTTCTCATCGGTGGTCATGCGGAAGCCGTCCCACTTCACCGAATCTGACAAATCAGATTCAGAACAAGCTTTCCGAGTGCCGAGGCAGATTCCGTTTTCGGCAGACGTCGATATCGACAGCTTCACACCGCAGGAGGCTTCAATCACCCTCTGCAGGAACTCCGCGGCGGTCTTCTCCGCAGGGGCGGGATCGTTTTTCAGTACAATGGCAAAGCGGTCAATTCCGATGCCGCAGATGGTCAGTTTTCTCATGTATTTTCTTCCTTTTTTGCGTACAGACCGAATTCCAATTCCTTCATTTCTCTCATTTCGGTGGAAAGATTATAGCAGAATTCGTATTCTTTCTTTTCCTCAAAAAATGCCTTCACCTCAGCCTCGTATGCTGCCCGTTCGGCTGCATTCATCTTGAATTGATCGTGCTCTGTGCAGAAGAGACGAATATAGGTAAGTCCCAGCTTGCTCCGCTTGATGCGGCGACGCTCCGTATCGGTCTCGGCAAGGGCATACGCACGGTCAAAGCATTCCTCCGCTTCGTCCATCCGCTCACAAAGACCCATCAAAGGATGATCGGGATCCGCGGGCTGGTAGGGCTTTGCCTCATAGTTTTGACGGAAGAACCGTTTGAAGGTGGGGAGCTTGGGATAGGTTTCAAAATGGACGAAACAGATATCGATATCCTGCTTACAGGTGAAGCACCGTGCTGCAGTAACCTCATGCTCCAGATCGATGTAACGACGGATATACTTCCATCCCTTACCGTAATAGGCAGCAAGGAATTCGTTGGCGTGGCGGTTGTATTCCTCATCACTCATATAGGGATTCCACAAGGTTTTAACGTAAAGATAGGCACGAAGCTCACCATACACACCGCCTGTTCGGTGGCAACCGTTGTCACAGCCGTACACATGCATGGCGTGGCAGTCTGCAAAGAAACGGGCGTTTTCACGAAGGGAGATCAGACTGGGATAGGGTGCCATATAGCAATTCCAGTTGGTGGTATAGTCCCAGATGGACATATGGTGACACCTGTCTCCCCAGCCCTTCATTTCCTGATAGGTAGTCTCGGAATTGATGGCACAATGGGGGTCGTTCACGGCATGACGGAAGCACGCCTCATAGGTACAGTAGCGGATAATGACGTTCTCTCTCGCCTTTGTGATCTTCGGAGCCTTGAGGGTGTATTCGTACGCAAAGGTCTGAATCATAACATGGGGGAATTCCTTTTCCACCGCTTCCGCAAGGGCGTTGACAAAGCGGATCATGCTGCCCGCCTGGCTTCCCTCTTCCGCATCGATGGCGGCACATTTTTCACAGGTACAGCCGAGCATACCGTCCTCTTGAGAGAAATCGATCAGCGTCCGTTCGGGATGTTCCCGAAGCTCCTTCAGCACGTTTTCCGTCACGATGCGGAGGACGTCGGGATTACTGAGACAAAGCTGGTGACGTTCTTGGTTCTCACGAACACCGTTCACCAAAGCAAAATACTCGGGGTGGCTCTCTGCGTACTCCTCGGCAGAGAGATATTTATGATAGGTATGGCAGTCAATGAAATCGAATACCGTTCCGCCGTAGTCGGTCATATCCTTTGGGAGGCTGGCGTTCAGACGGGAAAAGGAGGTAAGATCGGGATAATCCTTATTATCAACGTAGGAAAAACGGCGCACCTCAAACACGGGATTGTCAATGAGATCAAGATTACAAGGTACATCAACCGCGCCTTCCGTGGGGATCACCTCGCAGTCAAGCGAAAAACGGCGGTAGCCTATGTACTTTTCCGCAAAATCATAAGCGGCGTACAAAGTTCCTCGGGGAATATTGCCGTCGAGATACAGGTTACGGTCATCCGTCGTGATGCGGAAGCCGTCCCACTTGACATCGGGACTTGCTTCCCGTGTACCGAGGCAGATTCCGTATTCCGCTTTCTCAGTAATCGGCAGCTTTACTCCACAGGAGGTCTCGATGACCCTCTGCAGGAATTCCGCGGCGGTCTTTTCCGCAGGATCGGGAACGGGATTCAGTACAATGGCGTATTCGGCAATATCAGAGCCGCAGATGGTCAAGTTTCTCATGGTATCTTCTCCTTTTTTCGTTTATCTCTGTCTGTTCTGTTGTGTGTGGATGTTGTAGCAGGCACCGTAGGCGTCCTTGGCTTTGTAGAATTCCTCTACCTTTCCGAGATAGATCGCTTTCTCCTCAGGACTCATGGCGAGCTCGTCGTGTTCGCCGCAGAAGAGGTCCACATAGGTGAGGGAGAAGCGGCTCCGCTTGATTCGGTATCGCTGTTCCTCTGTTTCCGCCATGGCAAGGGCACGGTCAAAGAATCCGTACGCCTCCTCCATCCGCTCACAGAACCGAACGAAGGCGTTATCGGGGAGAGCAGCCTGATAAGGCATGGCAACGTAGTTTCTCCAACGGGTCAAAAGCTGGGAAAGGGTTTCGGGGATTCCGATTTTGCGGAAGGCAATGTCGATTTTTTCCTTACAGCCGAAGCACCGTCCCGCGGTCACCTCGTATTCGAAGTCGATATAATCGCGGATTTCACGCCAGCCCGGTCCGTAGAAGGCGGCAAGGAATTCGTTGGCGTGGATCTGATATTCTTCCAAGCTCATATAGGGATTCCACAGGAGCTTTCCGATCAGATAGGATTTCAAATCGTGATACACGCCGTTCACCTTCAATCCGGTGCTGTCCTGATTATAGACATGGCGGGCGTGACATTCGGCAAAGAACCGATGATTCTCACGAAGAGAGATGAGGTCGGGAAAAGGCGCAATATAGCCGTTAAAATTGCAGGAATAATGCCAGATGGACATATGGGAGCATTTTTTCTGCCATCCCTTCATCTCTTTGTACATGGTCTTTCGGTTGATGGCACATTCGGGATCGTCAATGGCATGGCGATAACATCCATCGAAGGTGCAGTAGCGGACAAGAACGTTCTTCCTTGCCTTCGTATACTTGGGAGGCTTGGTGGAGTAGGCGTAGGCGAAGGTCTGAACCATAACGTTTGGGAATTCCTTTTCGATTTCCTCCGCCACCGCATTGACAAAGCGGATCATGGGGCCTGCCTGGCTCTTCTCTTCCGCTGCCACTGCCTTGCAATGCTCGCATTCGCAGTAGTTGTCATTGTCCTCCTGTGAGATGTCAATCAGAGTTGTGTCGGGGTGTTCCCGAAGCTCCTTCAGCATATTCTCCGTCACTACGCGGATCACGTCGGGGTTGGTCAGACAAAGCTGACCGCAAAGGTTGGAAACTCCGCCGCAGGGCATACGCTTTCCATCACGAAGTGCAAAGTATTCGGGATGCTCCTCGAAATAGTCGTCACCGTTGCAGTAACTGTGGAACGTATGGCAGCGGATGCTTTCCAGTGCCAACCCACCGTAAGCCGTCATATCCTGTCCGAGGGTAGAGTTCAATCTGCAATACGCCGCGAATTCGGGGTTCGCCATCTGATCCTTGGCAGAGCTGCGGCGAATCTCAAACACGGGATTGTCAATCCGATCAAGGTTACAAGGCACATCGGCTTCTCCCTCGGTGGGGATTTTTTCACAGTCCACTGCAAACAGGCGATAGCCGAGGTACTTTTCCGCAAAGTCGTAGGCGGCGTACAAAGTTCCGCGAGGGATATTGCCGTCGAGGTACAGATTCCTTTCGTCCGTTGTGATGCGAAAGCCGTCCCATTTTATATCGGAGCAAAGATCCCGCGTGCCGAGGCAAATCCCGTATTCGGCAGACGTCGAGATCGGCAGCTTCACGCCGCAGGCGGTTTCAATCACCCTCTGCAGGAATTCCGCGGCTGTCACCTCCGCAGGATCGGGGATGGGGTTCGTTACGATTTTATATTCGGCAATGCTTCTTCCGCAAATGGTCAGATTACCCATATTTTTCTCCTTGTATATTACTTATCTTCCCTCTCGGGCGAGATCGTTGTTCAAGTGGAGCTTATATTTCACCTTATCCTCGTGGAATTTCTTCACCGCGGCTTCGTGGGCGGCACATTCTTCGGGGGACATGGTATTTTTCAGATGCGGAGTCAGGAAAAACTCAAGAAAATGAACCGACATACGGCTTCTCTCGATATGCTCCCGTTCCATGTCATTTTCAGCCATTTCGTAAGCTTTATCGAACAGAGCCTGAATCTCGCCCACCCTTGCGCCCAAACGGGTCAGGGCATGATCGGGAACCACAGGCTGATACACATTTGGATTGTAATTCATTCGGATGAAGCGCTGGATTCCGGGCACTGCAGGATCGGAAGCGTATCCAATCCATCCAAGGTCAACCTCTTCCCAGCAGGTAAAGCAGCGATCCGCTGTTTCCGCAAGCTCCATGTCAAGATAGCGGCGGATGTTTTCCCATCCCTTGCCGTAGTATCCTCGGAGAAACTCGTTGATATGACGGTCATACTCCTCCTCGCTCATGTAGGGATTCCACAGCAGCTTGCCGCAAAGGTACGCCTTCAATTCGGGGTACACGCCGCCCTCATTGCCGTAAGGGTTGCACTCCTCAAGAACATGGATGGCATTGTTTTCCGCAAAGAAACGGGCGTTTTCACGGAGCGAAACAAGATTCGGATAGGGGGGAATAAAGCACGCCCAGTTGGTGATGTAATCCCAAATGGAGATCTGCTTCGCCACCTCCCGCCATGCACGAACCTCGGGGCCGAAAGTCCCGCTGTTTCTCGCACAGTTCGGGTCGCCCAGCCCATGGCGGAAGCAAGCCTCGATGGTGCAGTAACGAACAAGAACATTGGGATGTGCCTTCACCTTTTTCGGCGGCTTTCTTGTGTACTGATAGGCAAAGGTACGGAGCAGCACGTGGGGGAATTCCTTTGTGACTTCCTCCGCCACCGCATTGACAAAACGAATCATACTGCCGCTGGGGCTTCCCTCTTCCGCATCGATGGCGGCGCATTTTTCACAGCGGCAGTAGTTTTCGTTGTCCGCTTGGGAGATTTCCACGATAGGAGTATCGGGATTTTCACGGAGCTGTTTCAGAATCTTCTCCGTCACAATGCGGATCACATCGGGATTGGAAAGACAGAGCTGTCCGGGACCCACCGCATCGCTGCAGGGAATCCGATTTCCGTTCACAAGGGAGAAATACTCGGGATGCTCGGCAAAATACTCCTTCCCCGAGCAGAGATAACCGAAGGAATGGCAGCCGCCGGTCAGTCCGACGCCACCGCCGTATTCCTCACCGCAGGGCATACAGTCGTTCAGTCGGGCAAACGCACTGAGTTGGGCGGAAAAAACGTGCTGATAGCAGGTAGTACGCCGCACCGCAAAGGCAGGATTGTCGATCACGTCAAGGTCAGCGGGAATTTCCGCTTCTCCCTCCGTGGGAATTACTTCACAATCGGCGGCGAACAATCGGTAGCCGATGTACTTTTCCGCGAAATCGTAAGCGGCGTACAGAGTCCCGCGGGGAATATTGCCGTCCAGATATACGTTTTTGTCGTCGGTGGTTGTGCGGAAGCCGTCCCACGTTACATCGGGGCAAGCTTCACGAGTACCGAGGAAAATGCCATGCTCCGCCGTATGGGAAACAGGCAATTTCACGCCGCAGGAGGCCTCGATGACACGCTGCAGAAATTCCGCGGCTGTCACCTCCGCAGGGGCGGGATCGGGTTTGATTACAATGGAATATTCGGCAATATCACAGCCGCAGATGGTCAGTTTTCTCATAGTCTTTCTCCTTTTCCGACCAAAAACATATTTGATATTATACCTATATTGAAGAGAAACTCTATTTGTGCACATTATACCAAACACCGCCCCAAAAAACAACCCTTTTCGGAGAAAAAAAGAAAGATTTTCACTATAGGAACCGCCACAAATCGGTCGGAAGGGTCTTGACATTCCCATTCCGTTGGGGTACAATGAAACCAACGAAACCCCAACAACAGAAAGGTTCTTTACATGGAAAATATACGTTATCTCAAGTGCAATCCCATGATGGACGGACAGGCGGAGCTTTCCCCCGACATCGTCTACTCCTCCCCAAACGGTGAGCCTCTGATTCTCCGCATGATCACACCGTGGAAAAACGAAGCCAACAAGGATCGCCGCTATCCTCTCCTTGTTTACACCGAAGGGGTGGGCTGGGCAACGCCTTGGATCAATTATGAGATTCCCCAGCTCTGTCAGTACGCCAGAGAAGGGTACGTGGTAGCAACCATTACCCACCGCTGTGTCAACGCAGGCAGCCGCTTCCCCGAGTATCTGCAGGATTTGAAATGCGCCATCCGTTTTCTCCGTGCCAATGCGAAGGAATACAAGATTGACCCCACCAAGGTCATTGTCATGGGTGCTTCCGCAGGTGCCAATGCTTCCATGCTGGCGGCGCTGACCGGGGACGATCCCCGCTACAAAACCGAAGATTATCCCGATCAATCCGATGCGGTCTCCGCCCTTGTGGAAGTGTTCGGCCCTTCCGATGCCTTTACCCTGTACGACCATTTCGGCGGCGACGAAAACGAAGGAAACCCCATCGGACGACTGGTCGGAGGAAATCCCAAGTCGGAAGAATGCCGTGAAAATGCCATGGGCATGAGTCCGCTCTACCATGTGGAAGACGGAAGAACCTATCCCCCCTTCCTGATGTTCCACGGACGGCACGATACCGTCGTCCCCTACGAATCTCAGGGAATCGCCATGTACAAGCGGCTGAAGGAAGCAGGGTCAGATGTGACCTTCTACTGCGTGGAAGATGCAGGTCACAACAACGAATTCTGGAGTCAGCAGATTCACGATATCATCAAGGATTTCCTCAAGGAAAAGCTGAATTAAAAACCAAAAACAAGCGTGTCCGACGTAAAATTTTTGTCATTTTACGCGGCACGCCTGTTTTTTTGTGCAGAAATATTTTGTTTTTTTAGTAAAATAAATCCTCGGTAGTAAAATAAATCCTCGGATTTCCTTGACTTTTTCGCTCCTTTGGTTTACAATAACCCTATGTGAATTATTCTTAGCTTTGATAATAATCAAAATTCATAAATATTTATTTTTGAGGTGAACTCCAATGAGTGCAGATATTTTTGAAAAATGCAGAAAACGCTCCCGTGTGGATGAAGCAAAGGAAAAAGGCATTTATCCCTACTTCCACGCCCTTGAAACCCGTCAGGACGTAGAGGTTGTGATGGAAGGCAAGCGCCGCATTATGCTTGGTTCCAACAACTACCTTGGACTGACCACTAATCCCGAGGTCATGGAAGCGGGCATCAAGGCAATCGAGCAGTACGGCACTGGCTGTTCCGGCTCCCGATTCCTCAACGGTACGCTGAAAATGCATCTGGAGCTGGAGGCTGAGCTGGCAGACTTCGTGGGCAAAGAAGCGGTTATGACCTTCTCCACCGGATTCCAGTCCAATCTGGGCATCATCAGTGCGCTGGTCGGCATTCACGACTACGTCATCTGCGACAGAGAAAACCACGCCTCCATTTACGACGGCTGCCGTCTCGGCTTCGGCAAGATGCTGATGTTCAAGCACGCCGATATGGAAGACCTTGAAAGAATGCTTCAGAAAGTTCCCGAAAACAGAGGCTGTCTGATCGTAACAGACGGTGTGTTCTCAATGGGCGGCGATATTGCAAAGCTCCCCGAAATCTGCGCTCTCGCAAAGAAGTACGGTGCCCGTGTCATGGTAGACGACGCACACGCTCTCGGTGTTATCGGTAAGGGCGGACGCGGAACAGCAAGCCACTTCGGTCTTGAGGATCAGGTAGACATCTACATGGGTACCTTCTCCAAATCCCTTGCCTCTCTCGGCGGATACATGGCTGCATCCCGTGAGGTTGTGGAATACGTTCGTCACGTTTCCCGTCCCTTCATCTTCTCCGCATCCATTACTCCCGCATCTGCGGCAACCGCTCTGGCGGCACTCCGTTACCTGAAGAGCCATCCCGAAATCGTTACCAATCTGGCAGACATCAGCTCTTACTTCCGCAAGTGTCTCCTTGACAGAAACGTCAAGATCATCGAAGCGGACACACCCATCGTTCCTATTTATACATATACCGAGGAAAACACCCTCATCCGTTCCCGCATGATCTACGATGCAGGGGTTTATCTGAATCCCGTTATCACCCCCGCCTGTGCGGAAGGAGAATGTCTCCTCCGTACCACCTGTATGGCAACCCATACCAAGGCGCTGATCGACGAGGCATCCGATATCATCGCAAACACACTTGTTCTCCCCATCCCCGGCTATGATGCATAAGGTCGTTCTTGTAACGGGAGGAAGCTCCGGCATCGGAAAAGCCACCGCCGAGGCACTTCGTGACATGGGATGCACCGTGTACGAAGGAAGCCGACGGGAAAGCAAGATTGAGGGAATCACTCACCTCACCTTGGACGTAACCGACGAGGTCTCCGCCCGTGAAGCGGTCAGCGAGGTGGTTCGCCGCGAGGGAAAAATCGACGTTCTCATCAACTGTGCGGGCAGCGGCATCTCGGGGGCTGTGGAATTCACGGAATCCGATGCGGTAACCATGCAGATGAAGGTGAATTTCATGGGTACGGTCAACGTGACAAAGGCAGCCCTCCCCCATATGCGTCAGGCGAAGGGGGGACGGATCGTCAACGTCAGCTCCGTTGCCGCGGAATTTCCCATTCCCTTCCAGACCTATTACTCCGCATCCAAGGCAGCGGTCAACGCATACTCTCTCGCCCTTGCAAACGAGGTACGCCCCTTTGGAATTACGGTAACCGCCGTCCAGCCGGGGGATATCAAAACAGGCTTCACCGCATCGAGAACGAAGTCCGCCGTGGGAGACGATATCTACAACGGCAGAATCGCAAGAAGTGTGGCTCAGATGGAGCACGACGAGGAAAACGGCATGAATCCCGCCAAAGCGGGAAGAATGATCGCAAGAATCGCCCTTCGGAAGCGTGTGAAACCCATTTGCACTCTCGGATTTTCCTACAAGCTCTTATGCTTTTTGCGGAAAGTCCTCCCCGTGTCTTTTGTCAATTCACTGATCGGGCTGATCTACGCAAAATAAAAATTCATGCGGCAGCCACGAAAAAACAATCCCAAAAACAATGGATAAAACCGAACAATTCCCTTCCTCTCTGTGATATTTTTATCCGCAGAGGGGGAGAATTTTTATCCAAACAAAAGCATATGATCAACTTGACTAAAAAAACAATATCATTCTGTACAA
>JAZQUQ010000350.1:0-1839 GCA_045631365.1 Eubacteriales bacterium
ATATCATCACCGAAAACGGTGTGGCAAAGGCACATATCGTTCTTGCGGCGGGTGCTTCTGAGAAGGAAAAGACCGCAGCAGATGAGCTGGCTTACCACATTAAGCTGATCAGCGGCGGTGCTGAGATTGCTGTGACAAACGAAGTACAGGAGGGAAGCCTTCCCATTATCATCGGTACTTCCGCCACCGTTCCGGAGCTTGAAGAGCTCTTCCCCGAGGATATGGCGTGGCTTCGCACCACCTATGAGGAATACGACAACGAGATCGGCTTCCGCCGCTTCGGTGAGGACGGCTTTGCCATTCGTCAGTTCGACGGAAAGCTTTACATCTTCGGTGCCAATGCGGACGGTGTGCTGAATGGGGTGTACGACTTTATTGAAGACAACATGGACGTGATCTGGGTTACCAGCACCGAGGCGGGCATTATCTACGACGAGATGCCTACCATTGAGATCATCAAGGGGAACTACAGAGAAAAGTCTCCCTTCCGCTACCGCTATTCCGGTTACTCCTCCGCTATGCTGTACGTCCGCAACAAGCACAACACCGACAGACCTGCAGGCGGCGGACACAATATGCACTACCTTATTACAAGCAGCCCCATTTACGACCCCTCCATTACCGAATACTGGGATACGGATTTAGACGGCAATCACGTTACCGCGTCCGAATCCAAGCAGCTCAATTTCTGGAGCGATCTGACCGCAGATACCATTGCTGCAAAGGTGATTGCAGATCTTGACACATATGCGCCCGAGGATCTTCCCGATTATTATTCCGTAACGCAGATGGATATCCATAATCCCAGCGTTTACCCCGAAATGAGCGAGCCTTTTGAATACGCTCCCGGTCAGTTTGTGGAGCCTTCCGATCCTGCGTTCCTTTCCACGGTTCTCTTTACCTTTATCAACCGTGTTGCAAGACAGGTGGGAGAGAAGTACCCGACGGTGCAGATCAATACCTTTGCCTACACCTGGTCTCAGAGTCCTCCCGTGTGCGACATTGAGGAAAACGTCTCCATTTGGTTCTGCCCCTATTTCGAGGACTTCACACAGGAAAGCTTTGCTGTTGCCCGTGCGGAGCAGGCATTGGGAGAGGAAACCTCCCTTGCTTCCCTTGAGGCGGAATATTACGCACAATGGGTGGAAAAGTACCCCGAAATCATGCATTTCAACTACTACTTCTGCCACTATGTCAGAGGCTGGTACGAACGCCCCATCTGGGACAGAGTACAGAATGACTTCCAGTATTTTGCCGACACAGGCTGCTTCGGCTGGTTCGCGGACGGCACTACCAACGACGTTACCGACTGGACCCTCACGTGGACAAAGGCAGGACGTACTCCCGGTATGACCGAAACCCAGACCAGTAAGGACGCTTCTGCCATGAACCTTCTTTCCTACTGGCTGTTCTTCAAGCTGGCGTGGAATCCCGACGAGGACGTGGATGCCCTCATCGAGCGGTTCTGCGACAAGGTTTACAAGGATGCTTCCCCCTATATGAAGGAATACTACCGTCTCCTTGAATGGGGCTGGCATTACGGCGCGACGGAGATTCTCCCCTATACCTTTAACTCCAAGATCACCCTAACCTGCGGCGCCGACTATTATTTCGCCAACTTCCTTGACATCGATATGGAAGACGGCACCTACCTCCTTGATGCCATGCGGGATGCGCTGAATCAGGCGTGGGAAGCCGCGGACGACAAGACCAAGGAATTCATCCGTCAGCCTTATGAGATTTATCAGGACTGGTCCCTGTGTCTCGATAAGTAACTTGATAAGTGGGGGTGTCGCAAGTACAAAAATCGGGGGAAGGAAAACTTTTTGAGAAAAGTTT
>JAZQUQ010000351.1:0-3414 GCA_045631365.1 Eubacteriales bacterium
GGTGTTCGTAACCGTCTGCGGCGGATGCGATGCATTCGAGACCTTTTCCGTATCCGTGGGGCGGATGAAACGGCTGTCCCGACCCGTTTCCGAGGGTATGACGGTGGACGAGGTGCTGTACTCGGAGCTGGAGCATGCCGCCGCGGTGACCAAAGCGGTGCGGACTGCCGCAGACCTTCTCGCCTCCTCGGACAAAAGTGCCCGAACCCTGAAACGACGGTTGATCGAAAAGGGAATATCTCGCGAAGCCGCAGAAGATGCGGTGGAATTCATGGTTCGGAAGGGATATCTCAACGAATCACGGCAGGCATCGGTCTATGCGGCGTCGGCGGTGCGGACGAAATTGCACGGAAAACGGCGCATCGCACGGGACTTATACGCCAAAGGATACGACCAAAGTGCCATCCGAGAGGCGGTGGACGAAATTTCCGAGGAGGAATATGCCGCCGCTTTGCAGAAATATCTTGATAAAATGCTCGGAAAGTCGTATAATGTAGATAGAGATAAAATCAGACGGATTGCCGCCGCCTGCGAACGGTTGGGACACTCCCCCTCCGACGCGGTGCGATACATCAAAGCAAAGGCGACCGAGACGGATTACGAATAAATCAGCAAATGCAATATTTTATTCGCTCATATATAAGTCCCAATAGTATGGGGTCTGGGGACTGACGAAACGTCAGTCTCAAGTTCCCGATGGAACTTGGGGGAGAATCCCCCATCGTTCCTCACAGAATTACGGAAAGGAACAAACTTTATGGCAGAAACATTACGGGTAGGCTTTGTGTCGCTGGGGTGCTCCAAGAATCTTTGCGACACGGAGGTTATGCTGAAGCATATTTTGGATGCGGGATTTGAGATCACCCCCGAGGAGACCGAGGCGGATATTGTGATCATCAATACCTGTGCCTTTATTGAAAGCGCAAAGAAGGAGTCCATTGACAATATCCTTGATGTGGCGTGGCTGAAGAAGAACCACACCCTCAAGGGAATCATCGTGACGGGATGTCTGGCGGAACGGTATCGTGAACAGGTACTGCGCGAGATTCCCGAAGTGGACGCTGTTCTTGGTGTGGGCGGTATTCACAAGATCGTGGAAGCGGTGGAAGCCGTTGCGGCAAACTACAAGACTTACGTAAAGAAGGGCAAAAAAGCGCCCGTCATTCCCGAGGACAAAAAGTATGCTTGCTTTGATCCTTACGAGGAATGTGCACTGGGCGGCGAACGTGTGGTTACTACAGGGGGCGGCATGGCATATCTGAAGATTGCGGAGGGGTGCTCCAACCGCTGTACCTACTGTGCCATTCCTTTGATCCGAGGAGGACTTCGCAGCCGCACCATTGAGGATATCGTGGAAGAAGCCAAGTGCCTCGACGCTATGGGGATCAAGGAGCTGAATCTGATTGCACAGGATACCACGGCGTACGGCAAGGATAACTACGGTCGGTATGCACTTCCCGAGCTGATTCAGGCAATCTGCAAGGAAACCAAGATTCCGTGGATCCGACTTCTTTACTGCTATCCCGACAAGATTACCGACGAGCTGGTGGCAGAACTGAGAGACAATCCCCGTCTGGTGAAGTATATCGATATTCCTATCCAGCACATCAGCGACACGGTGCTGAAGCGGATGAATCGACACGGTACAAGCGAGACCATCCGTGATGCGGTCCGTCGTTTGAGAGAGAACGTCCCCGGCATCGTACTTCGTACCACAGCCATCGTAGGATTCCCCGGAGAGACCGACGAGGATTTCACTACCCTTGCGGAATTCCTCAAGGAGACCAAGTTTGAGCGGTTCGGCGCCTTCACCTATTCCCGTGAGGAGGATACTCCCGCGTACGACTTTGAGGATCAGGTGGACGAGCAGACCGCACAGGATCGTTACGACATCCTGATGAAGGAACAGGTTCTCGTCAGCGAAGCGTACAACGCATCCCGTGTGGGCAAAGTTTACCGCATCATCTGCGAAGGCTTTGACCCCGTTTCCGAGGCACACTTCGGCAGAAGCTACGGTGAAGCGGCGGATATCGACGGCAAAATCTGGTTCACTACCCACGACGAAAAGCTCCGTGTGGCTGAAGGCGAAATGCTGGACGTAAAAATCACGGACTACATGGATTACGACCTTGTAGGCGAGGCTCTGTTGAACGTATAACGGGGTTCTCACGCTTCAAAAAACTTTTATATTGTGTGAAAATACTGTTTTTCGCAAATAAAAAAAGCAGGAGAGACCTGCTTGGAAAGATAGGTTTAATATGAATTTACCAAACAAACTGACGGTGCTCCGTATGATTATGGTGCCGATTATTCTTGTGGTGCTGGTGGCACCGTTGCCCCTCCCCGAGGCTGTTGTCCGCATTGCGGCTGCCGTGATCTTTGCGCTGACCTCCCTCACCGATATGCTGGACGGAAAGATCGCGAGAAAGTACAATCTTATTACCGATTTCGGCAAACTGATGGACCCTCTGGCGGACAAGTTCCTCGTCATCGGCGTGATGATGGGTCTCCTCGTTCGTTTTGACTATCTGAGTGATGTTATGTTCTGGGCGGTGGCAATTGTGGTATTCCGTGAACTTGCGGTGACCTCCATCCGTGCCATTGTGGCGCAGAAGCAGGGCGTTGCGGTTGCGGCGAGCTGGCTCGGCAAGGTGAAGACCACCACACAGATGATCTGCGTGCTGGCGATTCTCCTTGAGACCTTCATTCCCTTCGCACCCTTCACCGAATGGCACATTCTCTCCTACATCACCATTGCGGCCATGACCGTTATGACCCTTTGGTCCGGCATCGATTATTTAAAGGCATACTGGCCTCTCCTTGATCCCGAAAAGTAAAAGAATATAGCAGGGGAGGGAGAAACTTTCTGAAAAGTCTCTCCCTCCCGTTTTTATATTGTGTTTGCGGAGTTTTCTCCCCCATATCGCTCGTAGTAAAAGAGATACTGCTGGGCGATGCCGGCGTATTTCCCGAACAGGGTAATATCAAGCCCATCGGGGAAATGCCGTTCCAAGGATTTTTTCATCCACACATCCACGGGAAAGGCTTCCGTTCTGCCGAATCCGAACAGGAGGGCGCAGGATCCTACTTTTGGCCCGATGCCGTTGATTTTCTGCAGCATGGCAAGGGCAGCGGCGTAATCCTCGCAGGTTTGGATTGCGTGAAGATCCACCTCACCCGACGCGATTTTTTCCGCGGCATCCAGAATGTACTTCCCCCGAAATCCCGCACGGATGGGGAAGTCGGATCGTAGCCATGTCGTTCTGTGAGCCAAGGAGTTGTTATCAGGTCTTGTCTTCCTAAGACCGCTTGGCCTCCGACTTGGTTTGGATTGCGTGAAGATCCACCTCACCCGACGCGATTTTTTCCGCGGCATCCAGAATGTACTTCCCCCGAAATCCCGCACGGATGGGG
>JAZQUQ010000352.1:0-4823 GCA_045631365.1 Eubacteriales bacterium
TCGGGGACGCCTGTCCCTACTTTGTTTTACGACGGTTATGGAAGGTGTACGGTGGTTTGGTGGGGGATTTTTGCGTTTGTTTTGGGTTTTTGTTCGTTGAAATCCGTGACGATTGGGGGCGAAGGGGGCGTTTTTTTAAGAAAAAAGAAAAAATTTAAAGAAATAGTTTGACAAATGGACGTTTCTATAGTATAATATGAAAGTATGAAGAGTAAGCTAATGTCTTTGCGGCTATTTGGGGATCACCTCCATTTGCCGAAGACGGCGGTATGAAAGAATTTGACGATTTATGCCTCGATTTTTTATCAATGCTTCCGACGTGGTCAAGGAAGACTGCGGTGGGGAGATCCGTAAGAAAATTATCATTCGGGGGAACGATGCCCTTCACATTTCCCGTGTGCTTCGGATGAAGCAGGGGGAACGGCTGGTGGTGTGCGATTCCGATGGGGTCGAGTACAGCACCGAAATCGAAGCCGTCGGGGACGAATGTGTCCTTGATGTGGTGGGGGAGCGTGCCTCTCTCAATGAGCCGCCTTACCGTGCCGTGATTTACCAGGCTCTGGTGAAGGGGGATAAATTTGAAACCGTAATTCAGAAGGGGACGGAGATGGGTGCTTCCGTGTTTGTTCCCGTGGTTACCAAGCGCTGTGTGGTGCGCCTTGACGAAAAGGATGCCAAAAAGAAACAGGAACGGTGGCAGCGGATTGCGGAAGAAGCAGCAAAACAGTGCGGCCGTGCCGTGATTCCCGAAGTGAGAATGCCCGTTACGTTGGCTGAGGCCCTTCAGAATGCCTCGGAAGCCGACGGAAAGGTGCTCTTCTGCTATGAGGGAGAAGGAACACTTTCACTTCCCGAGCTTCTCTCGGTGGGGGAAGCCCCGCAGACGGTGTCCGTGTTCATCGGACCCGAGGGCGGCTTTGACGGGGATGAGGTAATCCTTGCCAAGGAAAAGGGTGTCCGTCTCTGCGGTCTCGGCAGACGGATTCTCCGAACGGAAACCGCGTCGCTGTTTGTATTATCCTGCTTATCTTATTGCTGTGAGCTGAGCGGCTGATTTGTTAATATTCCAAGAATGAAAGGAGATTAAGTTCTCTTGGGAACTGATCGTATAATCAAAATGGCAAAGACGAATTTCAACAACGTAAAAAACAACGAAGTGGTATTGACAAAGTCAAAGGCGGAGCTGATTGTTACCGTCCGTGTCATTCTTCTTGTGATTTTTGATATTGCGGTGAGCTTTTGGTTTGATTCCATCGTAAACGCCCCCGGGCAGGTTGAGTACGATTTCTACATGAATACCCGTCCCACACTGGTTTGGGTGTTCGGTGCGCTCTTCGTTCTCTCCGCAGCGTACGCGGTTGTGGCAAAGCTCATAAAGCTGAAGACCGTGAAGCATTACGTTACTCCCGAAATGCTGGTTGCCATGAGCTTCATCTGTGCTTCCGCCAACGTTCTTTACAATAACTTCCGCCTGACACCCGTTCTGTTCTACACCATGATGGTTGTCATCAGCATTCTTGCGGCGATTTACTATATCTACACCATGCTGTTCTATTGATTCATCCGAAATCCCCGTCTGCAATGCGCGATGGGGATTTCTTTGTTTTTTCCGTTTTGCGGGGGAGAAGAAGGGATTTTTGCCGTTTTTGAGGGCTCCTTATACATAAAGTATGACGAAATCGAAAAAAAATGATGTTTTTTTATAAAAAATCCTTATTTTCCTATTGAAAAAACACAAATTATCATGTAAAATATAGTGTAGTATATACAATTCAAAATTTTTGAATAGAAACGAAAGGGGCACCATATGTCAAATCGACTTTTTCAGGGCGTAATTCATCAGATGAGGGATGCTGTGGATCGTGTTTTCGGCATCATCGATGATAACGGCGTAATCATTGCTTGCAGCGAGCTTGTGAAGATCGGAGAAATGAGACAGGGGGTCCGTGATGAGCTGGCGTATACGTCAGACGCAATCACTTCCGGCGGCTATACTTATAAGCCCATAGGAACAGGCTCCAAGTGGGAGTACATCGTATTCATCGAGGGAGAAGACAAGGTTGCGGAAAAGACTGCTACCATTCTCTCCGTTTCTCTCTCCAACATCAAGAATCTGTACGATGAAAAATATGACAAGAGTTCGTTTATCAAGAACATCATTCTTGATAATATTCTCCCCAGCGATATCTACATCAAGTCCAAGGAGCTTCGCTTCAACGCAGAGGAAACCCGCGTTGTGTTCCTGATTAAGTTCCATTCCAAGTCCGAGGTTCTCTCCTTTGACATGGTTCAGAATATTTTCCCCGACAAGAACAAGGATTACGTCATCTCCACCGGTGAGCAGGACATCGTTCTCGTCAAGGAAATCAAGCCCAACACCGACATCCGCGAAATCGAAAAGATTGCCAAGAGCATTGCAGATACCATCAATTCCGAGTTCTACGTAAAGGTGTCCATCGGTATCGGTACCGTTGTGGACAACATCAAGGACCTTGCCCGCTCCTACAAGGAAGCACAGGTTGCCCTGGAAGTCGGTAAGGTGTTCGATACCGAAAAGAACATCATCAGCTACGAAAATCTGGGGATCGGCAGACTGATCTATCAGCTTCCCACCACCCTTTGCGAAATGTTCCTGCAGGAAGTCTTCAAGAATGGCTCCCTCGATTCCCTCGACCGCGAAACACTGATGACCATCCAGTGCTTCTTCGAGAACAACCTGAACGTTTCCGAAACTTCCAGAAAGCTGTTTGTACACAGAAACACTCTCGTATACCGTCTGGAGAAGATCCGCAAGCTCACCGGTCTCGACCTGCGCGAGTTTGACCACGCCATTACCTTCAAGGTTGCCCTGATGGTAAAGCGTTATCTCACAACCAAGCCCATTAAGTATTGAGTTCTGCTCAATTGTGGATCGGCGCAGCTTTGTCTGTGCACGTACTCGAATAGAAATAAAAGGGAAGGCATTGTTCGCTTACTCTCCCTTTTCTCCCTGCGCTGCTGCGGGAGAGGAGGGCAGGCGAGGATGCCTCCCTGTTATGTTCGGTGCATTTTCTACATAATTTATCCAAAGTCCGTCTTTATTTATCGTGATATAGATGTGAGCCATCCCGCTTGAATGGATGTGCTTTGGTGAAAATGATGTTGTTTTGTCGTTTTTGCCGACGGACAGGATTGAAACCGTTTTATCGGAGGATATATGATCGATTTTGTAAACGTAAAAAAGTCGTACCCCAACGGCACGATGGCGCTGAAGGGCGTCAATCTGCACATCGATGACGGAGAGTTTATCTTCATCGTGGGTCATTCCGGTGCGGGAAAGACCACGCTGATGAAGCTCCTTCTGAGAGAAGAAAAGCCGTCCTCGGGAAAGCTTGTGGTAGGGGATTACAACCTGACGGAGATGTCCAACTTCAAAGTACCCCACTACCGCCGCGAGCTTGGGGTGGTGTTCCAGGATTTCCGCCTGTTCCCGAAGAAAACAGTGTACGAGAACGTTGCTTTTGCCATGGAAGTAGTGGGAACCCCCCGCAAGATGATCCGCAGACGCGTTCCCGCTATTCTGAATACCGTAAACCTGAACGGAAAGCAGGATTCCTACCCCCACGAGATTTCCGGCGGTGAGCAGCAGAGAGTTGCCCTTGCCCGCGCCCTTGCCAATAATCCCAAGGTGATCATCGCGGACGAGCCCACAGGAAATATCGACCCCCGTATGTCCCTTGAAATCATGAATCTTCTCATCAAGATCAACAAGCTTGGCAAAACCGTGATTGTCGTTACCCACGATAAGGATTTGGTGGACTACCACAAGCAGCGCGTCGTCATGCTCCAGGAAGGGTACATCATCGACGACCACGTGGGAGGTATGTTCAATTGAGAAGATATAATTTGTTCTATTTCATCCGACAGGCATTCAGCGGACTGGTGCGGAACGGGGTTATGACCTTCGCTTCCGTTGCGGTCCTCATGAGCTGTCTTGTTGTGACGGGAGGCTTTGCCCTTCTCGTCATGAATATCGATACCAATCTGGAGCAGATCGGTCTTCTGAAGGAAATCGTGGTGTTCTGTCCCGCAGATGCCACGGAGGAAGAAGTGGATGCGGTTGGCAAACAGATTGAAAAATTGGATAATATCGAGAAAATCGAACGGGTGACCAAAGCCCAGGCGCTGGAAGAACTGAAAAGCACCTCCGACGTGTACGACACGGTGACCGAGGAGCAGATTCAGGGTTATATGCCCGATTCTTTCATCATTACTTACGTGGATAACGAAAAGGTGCCCACCCTTGACTACCAGCTCAAGCAGATTCAGGGCATCGCCAAGGTCAGCAACCGACTGGACCTTGCCACCACCATTGAGAACCTGAAAAGCGGCGTTATGCTGATCTTCGTCTGGTTCCTTGCGGTGCTTCTGTTGGTCAGCGTGTTCATCATCGTGAATACGGTCAAGCTGTCCGTGTTCGCCCGCCGTCATGAGATCAGCATCATGCGTTACGTGGGTGCCACCGGCTGGTTTATCACCCTCCCCTTTATTTTCGAGGGTATCTTCATCGGTCTTGTGGCAGGTGCGGCAGGCTATTTCATCGAGTGGTACGTGTACGGCTACATTCAGAAGATGGTTCTCTCTGACCTTCAGATCATTACGCTGGTTCAGTTTACCGATATCAGCAGCGTGGTGCTTGCGGCATTCCTTGTCATCGGTATCGTTACCGGTGTGGTGGGAAGTTTGATCTCCCTCGGCAAGTATCTGAAGGATGACGGTCGTGGATGTGGATTTGATATTCAAGATTGCCGCTATCGGCATCATTGTGTCGGTGCTCAATCAGT
>JAZQUQ010000353.1:0-4682 GCA_045631365.1 Eubacteriales bacterium
ATCCCCGGTGTGGGCGAAGGTATGTTCTCCATTACCTCCTCCCCCACAAACAAGGAATTTATGGAATTCTCCATTAAGAAGTGCGGCTGTCTGACCACATGGCTTCACCTGATGGATGTGGGACAGCAGATCACCGTCCGCGGACCTTACGGCAAGCCGTTCCCCGTGGAAACCGAGCTGAAGGGGAAGGACCTCCTCTTCATTGCCGGCGGTATCGGTCTTGCCCCCCTCCGTTCCGTGATCAATTACGTTCGCGACAAGCGTGAAAACTACGGCGACGTGCAGATCGTGTACGGTTCCCGTTCCAAGAGCGACCTTGTGGACTACAAGGAAATCATCGACGAGTGGATGAAGGACGAAGGAATTTCCGTAAATCTGACCATCGACAACCCCGAAGAGGGCTGGGACGGACACGTTGGCTTTGTTCCCAATTACGTGAAGGAACTGAACCCCGATATCAAGAAGACCGTCCTCGTGTGCGGACCTCCGATCATGATCAAGTTCACACTCGCAGGCCTCCGCGAGCTTGGCTTCAAGGATACCCAGGTCTATACCACCATGGAACTGAAGATGAAGTGCGCCGTAGGTAAGTGCGGGCGCTGCAACATCGGCGACAAGTACGTCTGCAAAGACGGCCCCGTCTTCCGCTTCGACGAACTGGGCGAACTTCCGGACGAGTATTAATCGGCTGACTCAACACAGGGGACGCGATTCAGGGAACCTTTTGAGGAAATGGTTCCTGAATAACAATACCTCAGTATTGTTATTCCCCCCTCCAAACCTTTTTAAAATGAGTACAAATACAGGAAAAACAAGGATTTTGAGCGACAAAATACAGTTTTTCTTCATTTGATTCCATGTTGAAAAGTTTTTGAAGGGTGGGGTTTGGGGAGGGGAACTTTTCTCAAAAAGTTCTCCTCCCCATATAGAAAATCATTAAAATTTGGAGAAATATTATGGAAAATATGGTGAATATATTTTTGTTCGGCAAGAAGTATGCTGTGCCGGAGAATCTGACCATTATGGGAGCCATGGAGTATGCGGGCTACCGTTTGGTGAGAGGCTGCGGATGCCGTAACGGATTCTGCGGTGCTTGTGCCACCATTTACAGAATCAAGGGTGACCGTGAGCTGAAGGTATGTCTGGCATGTCAGACCAAGGTAGAAGAGGGAATGTACATTGCGACCCTTCCTTTCTTCCCTCTGGTGAAGCAGGTTTACGACATCGAGAAGATCAACGCGGAGGAATCCGTGATGATGCAGCTGTATCCCGAAATTTACGCCTGCATCGGCTGTAATGCGTGCACCAAGTCCTGCACACAGGGTCTGAACGTTATGCAGTACATCGCGTATGCACAGCGCGGCGAGTTTGAGAAGTGTGCGGAAGAGAGCTTTGACTGCGTTATGTGCGGCGTATGCTCCTCCCGCTGCCCTGCGGGAATCTCCCATCCTCAGGTGGCAATGCTTGCAAGAAGAATCAACGGCAAGTATCTGGCACCCAAGACCGAACACCTTGAAAACCGCGTACAGGAGATCAAGGACGGCACCTTCAACGAGCTTCTGGAAGCCCTGATGGCAAAGCCCATCAGCGAAATGAAGGAACTCTACAACAATAGAGAGATCGAGAAATAAGGGGGTTAGGAACAATGGTAGAAAAGAGAACAGCCATTTATACGGCTGAAATGATTGAATCCATGAAGAAGGTGGAGGCAGCAAGAGAAGCCAACACCGAATTCGAGCCCCGCAGAATGACCGCGGAGGAAAAAGAAACCCTTCTTGCCACCTATCATCCCGACTACAAGCAGGACGAGTTCTCCGTGCTTTCCGCCGGTGCGAACAAGGGCGAAAAGGTACCTCATGAACTGGCTGCACTCCTTCAGGCGAAGAGCAGAATCGCGGCAGGGGACGTGGATCTGACCGCTCCCGACTACGACGTTGACGTGCTGATCATCGGCGGCGGCGGTGCGGGTGCATCTGCGGCAATCGAGGCAGACAACAACGGCGCAAAGACCATGATCGTTACCAAGCTCCGTATCGGCGACGCCAACACCATGATGGCGGAAGGCGGTATTCAGGCTGCTGACAAGCCCAACGACAGCCCCGCAACCCACTATCTGGATGCGTTCGGCGGCGGACATTTTGCGGCAAAGCCTTCTCTCCTGTACCGTCTGGTAACGGAAGCTCCCGATGCCATCAAGTGGCTCAACGATCTTGGTGTGGAATTCGACAAGACCGAAGACGGCACCATGGTAACCACCCACGGCGGCGGTACATCCAGAAAGAGAATGCATGCAGCAAAAGACTATTCCGGTGCTGAAATCATGCGTACTCTCCGTGACGAAGTTCTGAACCGCGGCATTCCTGTGGTAGACTTCACCGCGGCAGTAGAACTGATTCTGGACGACAAGGGCAACGCGGCTGGTGCGGTTCTCATGAACATGGAAACCGAAGAACTGATGGTAGCTCGTGCAAAGACCGTGATCCTGGCAACAGGCGGTGCGGGAAGACTCCATTATCAGGGATTCCCCACATCCAACCACTACGGTGCAACCGCGGACGGTCTGGTTCTCGGCTATCGTGTCGGTGCAAAGCTGATGTATGCGGACACTCTGCAGTACCATCCCACAGGTGCTGCGTTCCCCGAGCAGATTTTCGGTGCACTGGTAACGGAAAAGGTACGTTCTCTCGGTGCAAAGCTGGTCAATAAGAACGGCGAAGTCTTCATGCATCCCCTGGAAACCCGTGACGTTTCTGCGGCATCCATCATTCGTGAATGCACCGCTCGCGGCAACGGTATCGAGACCTCCGACGGCATCGGTCTGTGGCTGGATACACCCATGATCGAGAAGAAGGGCGGCGAGGGAACCATCGAGAAGAGAATCCCCGCTATGCTTCGTATGTTCGGCAAGTACGGCATCGACATCCGTAAGGAACCCATTCTGGTTTACCCCACCCTCCACTATCAAAACGGTGGTCTTGACATCACTCCCGACTGCATGACAGGGGTTGAAAACCTGTACGCTGCAGGCGAAGTGGTCGGCGGTATCCACGGCAGAAACCGTCTGATGGGCAACTCCCTCCTCGACATCATCGTATTCGGCAGAAACGCAGGTAAGAGCGCATCCGAAAAGGCGAAGAGTGTTACCACAGGCGAACTGACCCTCGGCCACATTGAAAAGTTCGCTGCAGAATGTGCAGAAGCGGGCATCGAAGGCGATACCGTATCTCCCAAGCTGCTTCCCGATTATACAAGAAAGGTTAACTAAGGGTATTAACATGAGCTTTTCACTTACAGGCGTTACATTTTTGATGTTTTCTCTCCTTGTGATCGCGGCTGTAGGCTATGCACTCGGCAGAATCACAATTAAGGGCGTATCCCTCGGTACCGCAGGCGTGTTTATTGTAGCCATCGTTTACGGCTGCCTGTTCTACAACAATCTTGCAGCACAGCTTCCGAGTTATACCGGAAGTGCACTGAAGATTATTGAAAACCTTGGTCTTATTTTGTTCGTAACCTCCGTAGGTTTCATCGCAGGACCCAAGTTCTTCGGCAACATGAAGAAAAACTTCAAGTCCTACGTACTCCTCGGATTCCTGATCATCGTAGCAGGCGGTATTTCCGCTGTGGGCTGCATCTATTTCGGCAGAATCTTCGGCGGCGAGACCGACTTTGACGGACTGACCGCAATGGTGGTAGGTCTCCTCTCCGGTTCTCTCACCTCCACCCCCGCGTTCTCCGCGGCAAAGGATACCGTTCTTGCGGAATATGAAGGTCTCGTATCCGTTGGTCACGGTATTGCATATCTGTTCGGCGTAATCGGCGTTGTGCTGTTCGTACAGCTGATGCCCAAGTTCGAAAAGGCTGATATGGAAACGGAAAGAAAGAAGCTGGTTCAGGTATCCGACGGCAACGAAAAGAAGAAGTACGAAGGCAAGCTGATCGACATGGACGGCTTCGGCATCATGGTATTTGCTCTTGCGGCTGTTCTCGGTACCGTTGTGGGTAAGATCGCATTCGGTGCGTTCTCTCTCACCACAACAGGCGGATGCCTCCTCGTATCCCTTGTATTCGGTCATTTCGGCAGAATCGGCAAGATCAATCTGATGCCCTCCGAACACACCCTGAAGGTATTCCGTGAATTCGGTCTCATGCTGTTCCTCATCGGTGCAGGTATTGCAGGCGGTGCGGAATTCATCGAAGCATTCAAGCTGATCTACTTCGTTTACGGCGTAGTTATGACCATTTTCCCCATGATTATCGGTTATCTCTTCGCAAAGTACGTGCTGAAGCTGAGCCTGCTCAACAACCTCGGCTCCATCACAGGCGGTATGACTTCTACTCCTGCGCTCGGTACTCTCATCAACGTAGCAGGTACCGAAGACGTGGCTTCCGCATATGCCGCTACCTATCCCATCGCGCTGATCGCTGTTGTTATTCTCTCTCAGGTACTGATTCTGGTATTCTGAGTTCCGTTGTAACAAACGGATCCAATAAAAAAGGATACCGCAAGGTGAAAACTCACCAAGCGGTATCCTTTTTGTATTGAAAGTTTTTGAAAATGACACGAAAATAGCGTATGGGGCATTTGTAGCCTTGAGGTATCAATTACAAAAGCCCATTTTAAAGGTTTTTGAAAAGAGGGAGGGGTGCAGGGGAGGGAGAAAAGCATTATGCAAAAAGTT
>JAZQUQ010000354.1:0-3650 GCA_045631365.1 Eubacteriales bacterium
ATGGCTACGATCCGACTTGGTTCCGTTGTATGCATCGAAAAGGGTGACAAGCTGAAGTATGACATCAAGTACCAGTGCAGACTGATTGATACAGAAGACTATCAGATCAACGACGGTCAGGCTCTGTATGGCTTCATTGCCGGTATTCTTGCAAGCAACCACGACGTTACCGACATTTTCGTTGACTCCGCTCTGAAGATCTGCCAGCAGGACGCTGCAAGCTTCGACTACTTCATCAAGGAAATCGACGCTCTTCTGAAGAACCACGAAGCGAACCTTGTAATGACATCTTCTCTCCCTGTTGAGGATGCATCCGATACTGTTAAGAAGTATCTGTAATCCGAATTAACCAAAAAAGAGATACCGTCCGGTGAGAACGAATCGTACCGGACGGTATTTTTTATGTATTGGGGAAATTACTGATTTTTAAAGGGAGCATCCGCGATTATCCTGCCTTCCAGCAGTTCCAATTTCTTTCTTGCTGCCACGTAGGCACTGCGAAGGTCTCCCGTCTGATCGGAAACGGATTCCAGATCGCAAAGTACCCGATACCGCATAAAGTAAGGGAGATCGGTATCCTTCACCAGTTCCTTAAGGAGGAGAAGGGCAGCATGCCATTTTCTATCACTCATCTGACGGATGGCGTCAATATGCTTTTCATAAGGTGTGCCGATGGGGAAAGGATACTGTACCGGTTTATTTTCCTTCATGGTACGGACAATCCCGAAATAGATGATCATCTCATAGGGAACATGGGAGGATGCATAGGAGAGATCCGCAAGAACAGAGGGAATTTCGACGGTGTTGAGAGAGCGGAACAGCTTGCTGTAGTATTCAAGCGCCATGTGGAAGGAGCGCTCCGTATATATGGTGCGGTGAGAGAAGTCGTTTGCCTTGTTTAACAGGGAGAGGGCACGAGTGAGGGAATATTCTTCCGCACACTGTATCGCTCTTTTCAGAAATGCCACCGATGCAAGCATAGCAATCTCGTCATCCGTATAAGAAGATGGAAGCGTAGAGCAGAGCTCAGCGCAGGCTTCGTAATTCTTTTCCATAAAGTGCTGCTTCAGCGTTTCGATAACGGCGGCTTTGTGGAAATTTCGTTCCTCCTCGGGGGTGCTTGTGAAGAAATAACCCACAGGAATCCCCAGCTTTTCCGCAAGGTAGCAAAGGGTGGTAAGGGAAGGGGATGCAGTTCCGTTTTCGATGAGACTGAGCATATTTCGGGTGATGTGTTCCCCCGCCAGCTCTTTTTGGGTCAGCCCCTTTTTCTGCCTCAGAATGCGGATCCGCGAACCGATGTTGGACTCGTTGATCATTGTGCTGCGTTCCCGCCTTCAATGACCGCACGGCATTCCGCTTCCATGGACTGCAGCTTGCCGTCAATGTTTTCGGTGAGACTGCCGTGGTAGAACTCCAGTCTCTCGTTGATTTCGGTCTGCTTTCGGTTGAGGAACGCCATCAGCGCGTCGGTTTCGTATTGCATATCCGTAATGCAGGTCTGAATTTCCTTCACACAGCTTCCGATGTTGGAGGTAAACTCATTCTTAAGTTCGTTAACCGTCTGATCGGCGCATCCGCGTATTCCGTCCTTCATTCTTGCGGAATTCTCTGCCGCCTCCGTGTTGGTACGGGTCAGGAGATTTGCCGCTTCCGACCGTGCCGCGGAGATAATTTCGTCGGAATTGCGGTTGGCGTTGATGAGAATATCCCCGATCTGAGAGCTGATTCTGTCGTACATATCCAGCTTGTACGCCACGCTTTCGTCCACCTTGGCGGCGTCCTTGATCTGAGCCAGCTCCTTTTCGTAAGCACTGCGGAGAGTTTCGATGTCCGCGGCGTATTTTTCCGCATTCTGCTTGATCTGAAGGTCCTTTCCGTGGGAATCCTCGGTCAAGGCTTCAATCTGTCGGTTCAGGCGTTCTCTTTCCTCTTTTGCCTTGGCAAGAGCCTCGTTCTGTGCGTCGGTCTGGATTCTGCAGAATTCGTACCGCTTGGTGATTTCCTCAATGGAGGCAGCCTGTGCCTTGTTTTCTTCCTTCAGACGGTTCAGCTCCTCCTCAAGAGCAAGGAGACGGTCGGCAGATTCCGCATTGTTCTGCTCAAGAGTTTCGGCTTTTTTCGTAAGCTCTGTGTTCGCCTTTGTTAATTCTTCTGTTTTCTTTGTCAGCTCGTCTGTCTGTTCTCTATTTTTTCGGTCTGTTTCAATAATATAACGATTGACATCGTCCTTGTTATATCCGCTAATGGACGTGCGGAACATTCTTCCGTTTTCAGCCATATGCCCCCCAAATTTCGGTAATTTTAATTTACCTTTTTATTTTATCATATCTGCCGTCATAAATCAACAGAAAAAGCGAAATATACGGTTGAACATTTTTCTTTTTCTGCCATATTTTCGGTTGTTTTGGGAAGAAAGATCAAGGAAAAGCCAATCTTTCTCAAAAAAACGGGAATATTCGTATAGACAAAAGGAGAAAAATATGGTATAATAAGCGGTAACGATTATAATGAAGTAACTGTAGGGTTTTCTACCGTGATTCGTTTGTAAAATACACATTATGATAGGAGATTTCCATGGACTATAAACGCTTAGCAGACCTTCTGTTCCCCCACGTAACCATGACAAGGGAAGAGGTTGAAGCAAAATATCCCCCTCGCAATCTGCCCGAAGGTGCAAAGGTAACAAGATTTGCTCCCAGCCCCACAGGATTTATTCATCTCGGCGGTCTGTTCCCCTCCACCGTCAGCGAACGCCTTGCTCATCAGTCGGGCGGTGTGCTGTTCCTCCGTATCGAGGATACCGACTCCAAGCGTGAGGTGGACGGTGCTGCCTCTGCGCTGATCAAGACCCTCGAACACTTCAATATCCACTTTGACGAAGGCTGTGTCCTCGGTGAAGACGGCGAGATCACCTCCAAGGGAGACTACGGTCCCTACAAGCAGAGTGAGCGTAAGGAAATCTACCACGTGTTTGCCAAGTGGCTGGTGGAGCAGGGAAAGGCATATCCTGTGTTTACCACACAGGAAGAGCTTGACGCTCTCCGTGACACCGACAAGAAGGCGGAAGTAAAGGCAAGAGAATGGACTCCCGAGCTTGAAGCGGAGCAGAAGGCGGAGATGCTGAAGATGCGTGAATTCACCATGGAAGAGGTGGAGGAGCATCTGAAGAACGGCGACGCATTCGTTCTTCGTATGCTGGCAGACGGCGACCCCGACAAGAAGATCAAGTTCACCGACCTTGTAAAGGGTGCCATCGAGGTTCCCGAAAACGACAAGGACGAGGTGCTGCTGAAGAGTGACGGAATCCCCACCTACCATTTCGCTCACGCCATCGACGACCATCTGATGGGCACCACCCACGTAGTCCGCGGAGAAGAATGGCTCCCCAGCCTCCCTCGCCACATCATGCTCTTCAACTTCCTCGGCTTCAAGCTGCCGAAGTTCATGCACATCGCGCAGATCATGCATCTGGACGAAAACGGAAACAAGAAGAAGCTCTCCAAGAGAGACATGGGTGCAAACGTAGAAGACTACCGAAAGATGGGTTACGTGAACGAGTGCATGACCGAATATGTTATGACTCTCCTCAACTCCAACTTTGAGGAATGGCACGCACAGAACCCCGACAAGAAGACCACGGATTTCCC
>JAZQUQ010000355.1:0-4537 GCA_045631365.1 Eubacteriales bacterium
CCTATCTTCAACTGGCAGGACACCCGTGTTACCGACGAATTTACCCGCGTATTCGGCGACTTTGACACAGATGCTTACTACCGTTCCACAGGCTGGGGCTTTGACCTTCAGACCTTCCCCCTTGCAATTCTCAGCTGGTACAAGTGCCACTATCCCGAAATTCTTGCCGACTGCTCCAAGGTTTGCATGAGTACGGAATACCTCTACTGGAAGCTGACCGGCAAGTGGGGCATCGGTACCTCCGCAGGTACTCCCTTCTACCTCATCGATCAGGTGACAGGCACTTACAACACAAAGGTTCTCGATACACTGGGCGTTCCCGTTGAAAAGCTTCCTCCCGTTATGAAGACGGGCAGCGTTCTCGGCGGAATCACCGAAGAAGCGGCTGCGGAATGCGGACTCCCTGCAGGCACACCCATTATCATCGGTACCTTCGACCATCCCAGTGCAGCGCGCGGTGTTGGCATTACCAAGGAAGGACAGCTGCTCCTCTCCTGCGGTACATCCTGGGTTGGATTCTATCCCATCAACGAACGCGAAAAGGTTGCGGGAGCAAAAATGCTCATCGATCCCTTCCTTTCCGAAATCGGCGGACCCTGGGCAGGCATGGTTTCCCTCGCTTCCCTGTCCGCACAGATCGAGTATTTCACCAAGACCTACGTTGACAACGGCGACACATGGTACCGCAAGTTAGTGGAATACTCCGCAGAAAGTTGCACCGGTGCAGGCGGACTTTCCATCAATCTGCTGGCTGATCCCGATGATGCGGAAATCAGAAAGTACGAAAAGAAGCACATCGCACGTGCCATCATGGAAAACGTAATCAACATGCTTGCGGCGAAGATGGAAACTATCGCAAAGGCAGGCATCGTTTGCGACGAAGCGGTGATGGTTGGCGGTCCCTCTGAGAATCCCCTGTGGGCTGAGCTGATCGCGGAAAAGACCGGTATGCGTGTTCGCGTGATGCACGGCTCTTACGCAGGTGCCGTGGGTGCCGCAGTTCTCGCAGGTACTGCTGTGGGACTGTTCCCCGACCAGGACACCGCCTGCAAGACACTTATGGAAGACTGATTTTTTGCGGGGGAAGAAAAACTTTTTGAGAAAAGTTTTTCTTCCCCCGAATATAGGTTTACCTATATTCCACCCCCAAGCTTTTCAAAAACTTTTAAACATGACACAGAAACAGTGTATTTAATGAGGTATCTATCATGTACAATCTTGTAATCAACGATTATGACAGACAGGTATATGAGAAGGAGCTGAAAGGCTTCCTTCCCCCTGAATTCATTGACATTCACACCCACATCTGGCTGAACACCATGCCCAAGGTGGGTAAGTCAAACGGCGGTGCCACTTGGACAAGACTGGTTGCAGACGAAATGTCCGGCGACCAGCTGGTTGACTCCTTCAAGCGTCTCTTCCCCGAGAACAAGGTTACTCCCCTTGTATTCGGCGGATGCAGTGAAGAATTGAAGGTTTGCAACGACTACGTTTACGACAGCGCGAAGAAGCATGGTTTCCCCATTCTGACCCGTACCGACTACGATATGGATCCCGATGCGCTGGCAAGAGAGGTTCACGCCAACCATTCTCTCGGTCTGAAGCCCTACCTCACCTTCTGTCCTCCCTACATTCCTTCCTCCGAAATCAGAATTTTCGACTTCCTTCCCCACGAGCATCTGGAAGTGGCAAACAAGAACGGCTGGATCGTCATGCTCCACATCGCAAGAGACCTGAGACTCCGTGACGCGATGAACGTCGCTCAGCTCATGGAAATCGAAAAGCGTTACCCCAACGTAAAGCTTGTTGTTGCTCACATTGGCCGTGCGTACTCCAAGCAGGACATCGGCGACGCATTCGAAATTCTGAAGAACACCAAGAACATGATGTTCGACTTCACCGCAAACGTATGTGACGATGCCATCGAAGCGTGCATCAATGCGGTTGGCACAGAAAGACTCATGTTCGGCTCCGACCTGCCCATCGCCATCATGCGTATGTACCGCACCACCGATGAAACAGGCTGGTACAAGAACATCGTTCCCCGCGGACTCTACGGCGACGTTTCCTACGACCGCCATATGCAGGAAAGCGATGAGGAAAACATCACCCTCATGATCTACGAACAGATCCGTGCCTTCAAGCGTGTAGCAACCAAGCTCCACCTCACCGACACACAGATCGAAAACATCATGTTCACCAACGCCAAGAACCTCCTCGCCGCTGCTGAGAAGGACATCTACGGCCGCTAATTGAATAAAACCTTTCGAGGGAGCCTTTTGTGTGGCTCCCTCGATTTTTTGGATTGGATTGACATTCTATTTGTGGCGTGCTATAATGGAGGCAGCGATTCCTTCCGCTTGCGGTGATACAAAGCTCGGCGGCATGATCGTAAGAGCGGACAAAAAAGGAGAATACCAATGATCTATAATCACAACGAATATTTGAATTATGAACTGCCGGACGATTGGTGTGCGGAAGAAAATGAGGATACTCTTCTCCTGTATAATCCTGACGGAGAGGGTGCAATAACAATGTCATTTTTCAACCTTGTGAGTACAGAAAAACCATTGTGTGAGGAAGTCAGCACAATGGCTGTAAAGTTTCTTGATCAGAATAATATCGATTTACATTCTACCTTGATGCTTCATATTAAGGGAGAAAAAATCCTTTTGTCCGGAACAGGCACGACAACTGACGGCTGTTTTATGAAGCTGTGGATCGTTGCGAAACACCCAAAAATCGTGTTGGCTACCTATTTCGCCGACCAAGAAAATACGGAAGTGGACGTATGTGATTCAATTATCGACAGTTTCCATTTCACACATTAATTTGAGATAACATACTTCAAAAGTATGAGGCAGCTATATGGAACAGTTCTACACACTTTTACAAAAAATACGGAAAAGACCCGTACTGTATATTGGCACGTATTCTTTGGATCGATTGGCAAATTTTTTGGCAGGCTATGAAACCGCACTCTATGACACATTTGAAAAGTCTTTTGCTTTGGTTCGAAGTTTCAATGTTTTGTGCAGAACAAAAACGGCTTGGAGTACACAAGCAAGCATTGGACGGAAATAATCAGTAATGGGAGATCAGAGAAAGAGGCATTCGATAAATTCTTCGAATACGTCGATGAATTCTTCAAGGATATTTAAAAAGTTCACCGTAAATTCACGGGGCATCGCAGTGCGGTGTCCTTTTTTACATCGAGGACGTATATCCCCCCCATTATCTTTCCGAGGTACTTGACATTCCCCCGTTTTTGTTATATCATACCTTATATAAACAAAACCTACAGCGAGACGAACGATCGAATGGAAAAAAGATGCACCATCAAAACCATTGCGGAAAAGCTTGGCGTGGCACCCTCCACCGTCAGCCGCGCTTTTCAGCCGAATTCACGGATCAGCGATGCCCAGCGTGCCCTGATTCTCAAAACGGCGAAGGAATTGAACTATATCCCCAACCAAGCCGCTTCCCGACTGAACCAACGTGAGGTTTACATCGGGATTCTCATTCAAAACGTGTACCCCGAAGGTCAGCGGCAGATTCTCCGCGGTATCGAGGAAGCTTACCGCACCTTCAGCGACTACAAGGTCAGCTATCGGATCGACTTTTTTGACGAATCCCAAAACTCCCCCCAATACTGTGCCGACCTTTTTGCCAAATACGCAGAATACGACGGCTTGATCATCACGGGAATCGACTCCGACGATCTGATCCCCGAAATGAAGAAATTCAAGGCAAAGGGAAAATCCGTTGTCCTTCTTCAATCCGGCCCCGACTACGACGGATATCTCCTCCGTTCCGTTCCCAATGCTGCCCTTGCGGCTGAGATGGCGGCGGAATTCCTGTCCGTATGCACGGGAACACTCCCCCGCCGTCGGATTATTCAATTCACGGGACGGCAGACGCTGGACGTTCACCGAGAGGGAAAAAACGCCTTCCGAAACGCCTGCGAAGCCGAGGGACTTGAGCTGACGGGCGTTTACGATATGCAGGACAGCGAGAGCACCCTCTCCGAACTCCTCCCCGCCATCCTCCCCCCCGAACGGCTGGCGGCAACGGAAGGAATCTACATCACAAGCGGTCTTTCCATCCCCCTTTGCCGCTATTTGGAGGAAATGGGCGCAGGAAATCGGATCTTCCTTGTGACCACCGACTCCTTCCCCGAACTTCAAGCATACATTCATCGGAAAACGGTAAACGCCTCCATCTATCAGAACTTCTTTCGTCAGGCTTGGAACGCCTACGAAATGCTGGTAAAGCACCTCATCGCCAACGCGGCACCCCAAACCCTCTCCTCCCCCCACCCCGAGCTGATCCTTTCCGCCAACTCCGGTTATTATATGTGTCCTTAATTTTGCAGGGGAGGGAGAAAAACTTTTTGCAAAAAGCTTTTTCTCCCTCCCCTGCACCCCTCCCACTTTTCAAAAACCCCTTAAAAATGGGAATAAAAGATAATCTCGCAAAAAATTGTGGTCAGAAACTTTTTACGGTTTTCTGACCACATTTTTATTTGATTGTTTTT